>CAMWXA010000289.1 GCA_947178035.1 uncultured Lachnospiraceae bacterium
GCCCACGCCGCCCCAAACAAAAAGCCCAGCAACACCTTGACCGCCACCATCGCGCCAATACCATAAGTCTGACCAATCACCACCATTTTAACATCCGCATCCACCCTGAAAACATTTACCCCGGAAGCGTCCAGTCCGAAAGAATTGGCATCAGCGATTCCCGGCGCCTCCAGATACACAGCCACAAGACATACGAGTAGATAGGGAATCGCAACAATGGCTCCGCCCGACAGCGCTACACTGATGATCCGCACCCGGGCAAATTCCTGCGGTTTCATCCGGGCAAGAATCAGTCTGTAATATCCGCTCTCATATTCCCCGCAGAAATCAGACGCATACCCAAGCACCGGAAAAACAGGCAGAAATGCTGTAAAACCCGATACAGCCAGTATGTTTACAATGGCATAATAGGGACTCCCCGAATGAATCGATTCCGTGACATAATTATACGCAAGTATCGCGCCAAGCCCGCAGATTCCAACTGCGAACCCCATATTTATAATGCTCCTTCTGATATCCTGTAATAAAAATCTCCAATTCATTTCTATCCAACCTTATCCTAAGAGATTCTCTCGATTTCGCCTGTGACTGCGTTAATGCAGATGTTATAATGCACACCGTCCAGTCCATCGCACTGGGCCATCGTTTCAACATAATCGTCAAGTGACACGTAGATATGCCATACAGGAATCAGATCAAGCTGTGGCCTGTACTCTATCTCCCTCTCCGCGTGCGAAAGGTTTGGCACAGGGTAGTACTCAAGCGCTATATTGTTGAACGTAAGCCGCTCATCTCCCTGTATCATATTACTGTCAAGGTACTGCTCCAGTATCTTTTCGACCTGTTCAAAGGAAAGGATGGCAACTGGCTCCTTGCCGGCAGTCTCTCCGCAAAAGTCCGACAGCGTCAGCATTGCGACACCTTCCGGCGTAACGCATGCATGGCCCCAGGGATATAATTCTCCCAGACTATATCCACCAATTTCATAAATGACGGCTATGCCTTCATAGGAGGGGACAAAATCGAACCGATAGTAATTGTATCCATTGCCTTCACAAAACTCGATTTCCCGGAAAGCAGTCTCTGTAATGCCCAGTGTGCCAAGCTTGTCCGCTAAAATCTGTTCTGCCTCTTCCACGGAAAAGTCTGCCCCTGTATCCGGCTGGTTGAGGGGAACAGCCGTTACAGTCTGGGCGTTTGGCAAATACGTATCCCTCAGATTGTATTCGATGTAATATGCGCTTGTATGCCTTGAAAAGGAAGCTTCCCTTTCCCCGTCGGTGAGCTCCAACGCACTGTGGTCGCCGAATAAGGAATAATAAACTGCTTCACCATCGTCACCATGTGTATTATCATATTCCGCCTTTTCGATTTCATCCAGCAGTGCCTGCGAAGTATCCTCTATATCGCCGCCCGGGCTGTCAAGAAATGCAGTCAGCGCATCCATGTCAAGTTCTTCATTTGGTTTCAGCACAATCTGGTATGCATTCGCCGGAACAGCGGGTATTTGGGCACTGATATGTATTTTGTTGTCCGTTGTCCCCAGAGTAGCCTCATAGGCGCCGCCTGACTGCTGCCCAGATACTTCCTCTATATTTTTTTCCACAATGTCTGCGATCTGTCCGTCAAGTGCACTCTGCGCATGGGGAATCTCATTGTCGCCCGATGCCTCAGGCGCTTTCTGGCAGCCGGAAAGCGCCAGTGCACATGTGATTACTGCTGCCGTCATCGATAAAATCCTTTTTCTCATTTCTTGCCTCCTGTGTTCCTGATTTACTGACATCTTTTACATGTCCTGCAGATGGATTCATTATACAGCAAAAAATGCGGTATTTTGATGTTTGGCGAAATACGACCATATTGATGACGAAATTGACCTGTGAACCGTTTCTTGTTACATTTCCTTTATGTACATGATGATATCCACTTCCATGCATCCGTCTGCACAGATCAGATCCATATCCCCGTGATATTTTTCCACAATTCTGCGCACATTATTTAAACCGATCCCGTGATTGGGCGCGTCCTCTTTGGTGGTTTCCAGATGCCGCAGCTTTCCGCCTGCAATCCCCTGACAGCTGTTGCGGATATTGATAAACAACATTCCTTTATCGAGTTTTATCGCGATTTTCAGCTTCTTTTCTTCCGTCTGGACTGCTGCCTCAATTGCGTTGTCGAGCAGATTGCCCAATACCACATTGATATCAAAAGAATGCAGAATCAGTTTTTCAGGTATGCTTACCTTCGCCTCCACCGTGTCCAGAATCTCGTTTGCACGCTGCAGCTTATAGTTTAATAAGCTGTCCATCGCGTCGTTTCCTGTCGTAATATACTCTGCCGGGTTCGCCATAAAATCCTGCATGGAGCCCAGATACCTGTCGGCTTCCTCCCAGTCTTTTTTCCGCAAAAGCATTTGCAGTGTCAGCATGTGGTTTTTCATATCATGCTTTAGGGACCGAATGCGGCTCTGTGATTCCATAATCACATCCAACTGGTTTTTATATGCATAGGTCTGCTGCCGGTAAATGTCATTTTCCCTCAAATTTCTGTAATTTTCTGCCATCATATGATAGAGATAAAATACGCTCAGATTAATCAGTAGCGTGGAAACACAGATCAGCAGTGCCGTGATCCCCTCCGATTTCCCATACAGCAGCATACACAAAATGAAAACGCTTGCTGCGGGAATGACAATTAAAATATAGGTCTGTCCTTTGTCAAAGGCGATTTCCCTGCTGTCTGCCGGGCAAGCGGTATGACTTATGATTGTGACGCAGATTAGGAGCAGGAGCGTCTGAATTGCCCGCTGATGTACGATAACCCTCTGTACAGATACAAAATACACCGCAAGGAAACACGCCATATTGATACTGAATATCACCACCGATATCCAGACTCTCTTTTTCCATGCTCCCTGATAAAAAAACGTAAGTCCTAAGATGCCCAGGTAATTGACAATCTCGCATACAACTGACCAGCCAAAAATACTGTACAGGAAAGTGGTCATCAGATAATAGAAGATAAATCCGGACTGTATTTTTTTGTCGTCCGCCTCCTCCGCGGGAAGAAACAGCTCCATCATTTTCCTGATCAGCTGCACCCGCAGAATATTTATGATCAGTTCTGATATCACATCATAATTCATCATTGATTTCCGCTCTCCGATACTGTTTGATTCTGTCTCTTGTACTCTTTCTGTAGGGCTTGCTGATGGTCAGAACAGTCCCGTCAGACATTTTTACGGAATCGTAGGAGTATTCGCTGACGTATAACTGATTGATAATGTAAGACTGGTGTATCATCATAAAATCATCGGGAAGCTCTTTTAGAATGTTTTTCAGCTTTCCATAAAATTCTTCTTCGCCGTTATTTGTCACGAGCCTGATTTTTTTGTCCATGCTCATAAAATATCTGATGTCCTTTGTCGGGACTCTGAATATGGAGCTTCCTTTCTGATATTCGAAACAAATTCTGAGGCTTTGCTTCTGCCTGATGCTTCTGACAATATTTTCCTTAATCTGCTCAACTGACACAGGTTTTATCAGAAAGTCGAGCGGCTGAACCTTGAACAGCTGCATTGCATAGCTCTGTTTGGCAGATATGTATACAATATGGGTCTGTATGTCCTCCATCTCATTGCGAATGAATCTGCCCACCGCTATGCCATTGTCCTGAACCAGTTCAATGTCCAGAAAAATTAAATCAAACTGCGCACCATTCCGCAAGTCATTCAATATACGCTCACCGGAATACCACACCTCCACTTCCATTTTTACTGACAACTCTTCTGCGATATGATACACCTGTTCTTCCAATTCCGAACAGAATTCTTTGTCATCATCACAGATCCCGATCCTGTACATCAATTATTTCCCCTCCGCAATCACATTCATTTGGACAGTAACGTCATTACCATATATCTTATCGGCTGACCATGAAAAGTCAAGTCTGAAAGTGAAATATTTGAGCATATTGTGACAGTCGCATTACTGGTTTTTTATCGGAATTGCGTCATATTGATGTGAAATATTTTTTGGAATAGACTTATTGGAAGAACTATGAAAAAATATAACCACAAACCACAAATATATGATACAATAAATTGTATCACGTGAGCTTATGATACAAATTATTGTATTACGCAGGCTTATGATATAATAATTTTTATCCCATAGGCTTATGATACAAATTATTGTATCACGCAGACTTATAATATAACGAGCGTTAGTGCCAGGAGAATACCTACATCTCCGGCAAATGACGATATACACTGTACATAAAACACAGAAAACGATAAAGAAAGGATGATAAAAATGATATTTGAATTCACACAGGACTGCATAACCGGCATCGAAACGATAGATGATGAGCACCGAAATCTGTTTGCGCTGCTCTCAAAGGCTTATACGCTGGCCTGCACGGATTATCACAGCGACTATTATCAGGATCTGAAAAATATCCTCGCAGAGCTTGATGAATATGCGGAAACCCATTTTTCCCACGAGGAAGAATATATGATGCAAATCCGTGATCCAGAGCTGATCCGCCAGCGCACGCAGCATGCATTTTTCCGCGACAAGATACGGGAGTATGAATTTGTCAACATCGATAATGAGGAGGAACAGCAGCGCCTGCTCACCGAGCTGGTGAAATTCCTGGCAAAGTGGCTATACCGTCATATTTTGAGCAGCGATATTCTGATAGGCAAGCTTCCCCCGCTTGAGGAGTGGATGGTGCGCGAAAATCCCTGCGAGTTCACCGACGAATATCTGACCGGCATTGAGCTTGTCGACGCCGAGCACAAGGAACTTTTCCGCATTGTCGACAAGGCAAACCAGCTGGTCAAGAACTTTGACAGTCTTTCCGGCTATGACAGCATTATCCAGATTTTAAATGAACTGAAGGAATATACAAAAGAACATTTCGCAGATGAAGAGGAGTATATGGAAGGAATTCACTATGAAGGTCTGAGTGCACAGAAACGCGCACATGAGGCGTTTGTCGACAAGCTCGAAAACATTAATCTCGACCAGATCGACGAAAACCCCCAGGAATACCTGCAGGAATTATTGGAATTTCTGCTTGGCTGGCTGATCAACCATATCCTGTATACAGACAAAAAGATACCCTGCATGGCATGACACACTGCCATCTGATACAGCCAAAACGCCTGCTAATCCCAGGCGTTTTGGCTGGCATTTAATATCATTCCCAATACTTATTCATAAATCCGTCTGCATCTTCCTCACTCTTATAAAATTCATCCATAAGATAGCGTTTCGCATCTTCCATGGTTACTCCCAGCTTTTTATAGGTTCGTATCGCTCCCTTTATTTCTCCCTCTTCCATTCCTTCCTCACGGCCCTGATAGATCAGTATATCATCTCTTGAAAACTGTGCCATCGTCATATCACATACCTCCTTATCATTCAACAAATCCACGAAAATATCCCTGTCTATCAGCAGTTCCAAATACTTTGCCACCGTTGATACATTCTTTGGCATCAGATATTTTTCCTGCTTTTCATCCTTCACCGCACGCTGCATATAGGTAATGCCGTTTGCAGTCAATGCGTAATCTCTCATGTCCCCAGCATAGACTTCGAAGCGCGCTGGAATGATATTCTGCTCAATATAATCAAACATTTCATCCAGCGTCATCCGGAAATCATACA
>CAMWXA010000290.1 GCA_947178035.1 uncultured Lachnospiraceae bacterium
TCATAAGCACTGCCGGATACTCGCTGCCCTGTGATTTATGTATCTTAACTGCATAGGCAAGCTCAATCTCGTCAAGCCCATTGACTGGATAAGTGACTCTGCGCAGATCATCGTATTCCACGACAACTGTCTTGGCCGTCTCATTGATTTCCTTTATGATGCCCACATCACCGTTAAAAACACCCTGACCACTGTCTACTGTGATGCCGTATTTGCTGACAATCTCCCACTCCAGCTGATAGTTATTCTTAATCTGCATTACTTTGTCGCCCTGGCGGAATACCCCTTCGCCGTGTGTTAATTCTAATTTTTCAGGTGAAGGCGGATTGAGGTAGCGCTGCAATATCTCATTTAGCACTTCTACGCCTAATGCCCCCTTGCGCATTGGTGTAAGCACTTGAATATCATAAATTCCGGATTGGACATACTTCGGAAGCTTCTCTGTGATCAGCTGTATCATATGCTTGTAGATCACGTTCACATTATCCCTCTCCAGGAAAAAGAAATCCTTGCTCTTATTGTCAAGCTTAATCGCCTTTCCTTCATTAATATAATGTGCATTGACTACGATATCACTCTCGCCCGCCTGCCGAAATATCTTGGACAGCACAACAGTGGCAATGCATCCGCTCTCCATCAAATCTTTGAGAACCTGCCCTGGTCCGACAGATGGCAGCTGATTTCTGTCCCCAACCATCACAAGTCTTGTCCCCGGCGCAATCGCTTTTAGCAGTGCCTGAAACAAGTGAATATCCACCATTGACATCTCATCAATAATAACAACATCCGCTTCCAGCGGATTCAGTTCATTCTTCTCGAAATGCACTGCAGACGACCGCTTGTCATCTGACATATCACCATTTAACTCCAAAAGCCGGTGTATTGTCTTTGCCTCAAATCCAGTTGCCTCCGTCATGCGCTTGGCTGCCCTTCCCGTCGGCGCCGCGAGAAAAATGTCCATCCCCTCCTGCTCAAAATAGCGAATAATCATATTGATTGTGGTTGTCTTTCCAGTCCCAGGACCGCCGGAGAGAATAAAAATACCATTTTGAACCGCCTCGATCACAGCTTTTCGCTGAAGCGCATCCAGCTTCATATGGCTGACATCCTCCAGTTTCTTAATCTTACTCTCAAGCCGATCCAACTCCACTTTGGTAAAACGCTCTGCCCCGTCAAGAGCCTGCTGCAATTCGAACAGCATTCTGGCACAATTTAACTCTGCATAATAAAAGTTCATGCCATATATGCACTTTATTCTCGTTGCACCTTCCAATTCCTTTTCTTTGATCACAATCTTCTTGTCAATCGCAAGATTCGTAAGCTGCGGCTCAATTTGTGCTGGTGTCAGTCCCAACATATCGGCGGCCTTTTCCAGCAAAAGATCCTCTGGCAGAAAGACATGTCCCTCCGTTCCCGCCTGCAGCAAAGAATACAGTATTCCGCTTCTAATTCTATAATCCGAATCTGTGTGAATACCAATGCGCGATGCAATCTCATCCGCAATACGAAAGCCAATCCCTGACACATCCTCCGCCAGTTTATATGGATTTTCCTGCATGACTCTGTAAAGGCCCATACCGTACTGCTTATAGATTTTGGCAGCCAGCGTGTTGGAAATACCATATTTCTGTAAAAAAAGCATGGCATCCCTTGCATCTTTTTTGTCTTCAACCTGTTCCGCAATCTCTCTCGCCTTTCGCTCACTGATACCCTTAATCTCTGCGAGTCTGTGTGGCTCTTCCTCAATAATCCGAAAAGTATCATCCCCAAAATGCCGCACAATACGGGCGGCAAGAGCCGCGCCTACTCCTTTGATCGCACCAGAGCCAAGATAACGCTCCACTGCAAACCTATCCTCAGGTGCAATCACCTCAAAGCGCTCTACTTTAAACTGTTTCCCATAAACTGCATGTTCTACATAAGCCCCTTCGGCTTCAATGCTCTCACCCTCATCCAAATTCGTAAAAATACCTGTGCAGGTTATCTCCATTTCCTCCACTTTGAGGTTGATCACCCCATACCCATTTTCCGTATTTTTGTATATAATATGCTCAACAAAGCCCTTCAGTTTCTCCAAGATGACTGTTCCTCCATAATGTAACAGCCGACCTGTTTTTCAAACAAGGTCGGCTGCTTTTTTCATTCCTCTGAAAGCGCCTCCGGCTGCACTACCCCGATACCGTAGTTGCGCTTCATCTGCTCATACAGAATATTTGCCAGTCCCAATCCGTCGCCATCTGTCACATTATCGCACAGTTCCTGCACTGCAAAATCCTTAAAATAATCTACCATCTTTGTCGCATACCCATCTTCTTTGTCATCCGAGAAAACTTTTGTTGTTTCCATCATCGCATTAAAGACCTGCTCCACAAAGTATGACTCAAACTCCTTACACGCCTCCTTGAGCTCCTCCTCATCCGTCGCTGCACTGCCGTTTGTAAGCTTATTCTGCAGTGTCTCGGCCTTGCTGTTGGAAGCCTGGCTTGTCATATAGTCCGCATATACAGACCCTACTCCACCAATATCCATGCTCATCCTCTCCTTCTTCCTATATCCAAAAATGCTTAGAAAATCTCAGGCAGTGTATTTCCCGCCTTAATGCTTTTTACGATTTTATCTCTTCAACTGGTTTGCCTGCTGAAGCATCTCATCTGAAGTTGTGATGACCTTGGAATTCATTTCATAGGCTCTTTGTGCCACAATAAGATTTACCATCTCATCAGAGATCTGTACATTGGAACCCTCTAAGTATCCCTGAATTATTTTTGTCTTGGGCAGATTATCATTTTCAGCCTCATTCATCGCCTCACCACTTGCCGCTGTCTCTGAGAACAAACTGTCCCCCTCTTTGCTCAGACCTGCTGGATTATTAAACTGCCACAGTCCAATCTGAATGTCCAGACTCCGCGGTACGCCATCTTCATCCGGATAGTACAGTGTGCCGTCTCCCTGTCCAACCGTGATCTTACTGGTGACAATATCCTCATCCTCAAGAATAATTGGTTCTCCTTCGGAATCCAACACAGGAAGTCCGTCTGTCGTTTCCAACGTAATCCCCTGGGAACCGACCGCAAAAACAAAATTGCCATTTCGCGTATAATATGTATTTCCGTCCGCGCCTCTTATCCCAAAAAAGCCTCGTCCATTCAACGCAAAATTCGCTGCCCCAGGTGTCTCGAGCATACTTCCATCTGTAAAGATGGATGTGATCGAAGAGTTTCTGACACCTAAGCCTACCTCCGCACCAATCGGTTTGTTTTCTCCGTTTGCAGTAGTAGTTCTTGTCTGAATTGTCTGATATAAAAGTGATTTAAACTCCATAACCTCTGACTTGTAACCAGTCGTATTTACATTCGCGAGATTATTCGCAATATTATCTACGTTTAACTGCTGTGCAATCATACCTGTTGCACCCGTCCATAAAGATCGTACCATTTATCTTTCCCTCCTACTATTCAAAACCTATAGCGCTCTCCCTATATTAAACTTTACTCAAAGACATCGTTTTTTCAAGTGTATCATCGAAGGTCGTCAGCATTTTCTGGTTCGACTCATACTGCCTTGAAATTGTTATCATGTTTACCATTTCCTTGACAACAGATGCATTTGACATTTCGAGATATCCCTGATGAATTTCGGGATCCTCCGCATCCAGTTCTACTGCACCTTCCTTGGCATCCCACATCGTCTCACCGTAATGGGTCAGATAGTTGGTATCTTCAAAATCCGATATTTTAAGGCTTGCCACAAGCCTGTCGTCCTGGTAAATATCTCCAGACCGGTCAAACACTGTCGTTCCTGCTGTTGTTGAGAGCTGAATTCTTCCGTTTTCACCAAGAACATAATCACCGTCCTTTGTCACCAGATAACCGTCCTTTGTGATCGTAAACCCTCCATCTCTCGTATATTTCGTAGAGGTCTCACCAGATTTGTTGGTAAACTCAATATTGAAAAACCCTTTTCCGCCAAGAGCTATGTCGTACGTATTTCCAGTATCCCTGAGTGAACCCTGTGAGAAATCTGTGTAGGTCTCTCCAATTTTCACTCCAAGACTCATATTCCCAAGTCGCTTTGGGGTGTTTGGATTCTCAGACAAATCCTTGATCTTAACCGCCATCACTTCCGCATAAGCCTGACTCGTAGAGCCTTCCTTCTTAAATCCAGTCGTATCTGCATTTGCCAGATTGTTCGACATGATATCCATTCTGTACTGCTCATTCAACATACCTGTGTATGATGTATATAGACCTCTAAGCATACGTTCCTCCTAATCTGCTGCATTGCTTAATATCTCAGATTCAACATCCCAAGAGAAACGCCATCTGCCGATCACTCGTCCCTGCCGCCTGCAAGAAATTCCACATATTTGCCTGTACCTATGGCAACTGCAGTCATGGGATCCTCCGCAGTCATCGTATTGATACCTGTCCTCGACTCGATCAAATCCTCCAGACCGCAGAGCAGGCTTCCACCTCCCGTGAGCACGATACCTCTGTCAGCGATATCTGCTGCCAGCTCAGGTGGGGTTTTCTCAAGAACACTGTGGATCGTATCAATGATCTGGGAGGTTGTCTCGCGAAGTGCCTCCTCTGTCTCCTCAGAGGAAACTCTGATTGTCTTCGGAAGACCTGTGACAAGATTACGTCCCCTCACATCCAGATAATCAATCTCTGGTCTCTTAAATGCTGAACCAATTTTAATTTTAATGTCTTCTGCTGTTCTCTCACCAATCAAAAGATTGTGTTTTTTTCTCATATATCTGACAATGGCTTCATCGAAGTCATCGCCTGCGACCTTAATGGATGCACTGACTACTGTACCACCAAGCGATATCACTGCAATATCAGAAGTACCTCCTCCGATATCCACAATCATATTTCCACATGGCTTTGAGATATCAATTCCCGCACCGATTGCTGCCGCGATCGGTTCCTCAATAATCTTGACATCCCTTGCGCCGGCCTGATACGTAGCATCTTCCACTGCCTTTTTCTCCACCTCTGTGACACCGCTTGGTACACATACCGCAATAATCGGCTTTCTGAAAGTCTTCCTGCCCAGCGCTTTCTGGATAAAGTGCTTCATCATCTGCTCTGTCACCTTGTAATCAGAAATAACGCCCTGTCTGAGTGGTCTGACTGCAACAATATTACCTGGGGTTCTGCCAAGCATCAGCCGCGCATCCTCTCCGATTGCTTTTATTTTCTGTGTATCCCTGTCAAAGGCAACAACGGAAGGCTCCTTCAGTACAACGCCTTTCCCCCTGATATAAACTAATATACTCGCTGTTCCAAGATCGATTCCAATATCTGTGTATTGCATGGCTGTATGCCCCTTTCTTTGAATTCAAATTTGTTCAAACTGGTAAAATCAAGTCATTTATCATTAGCGTTAACGCATAATCTCCTGATAACTTATTATTCCCATTACAGTATTATCTATGAAGACAAACTGTAACTACGTTATTATAACCTAATTTAACCATTTTTCAAAGGGTTTTCATACTTTTTTTACAATAAAAAACTTTTGGAATCTCAAATAGTGTCATTAAAGTGGTTTACAGTAACTATATCGGCCGTTTTTTCACAATACTTTAGTTATTTTCAAAATATTATGTAAATTTATTATATTATCTGACAACTGTTTTGT
>CAMWXA010000291.1 GCA_947178035.1 uncultured Lachnospiraceae bacterium
GATTATTTACTGGAATTACGCGCATTGCCAAAGAAAGTATCTTTTCAGGACTCAATAATCTGAATGTGGTGACGACAACCTCTGACAAATATGCCACATCATTTGGATTCACAGAGGAAGAAGTTTTCAAAGCTTTGGACGATACAGGCCTTGGCAGCGGGAAACAGAAGGTGAAACAGTGGTATGACGGTTTTACGTTTGGTGAATATACAGATATCTATAATCCAGGGTCTATTGTGTCTTTTATAGAGACTGGCGGAAAATTTGAAGCATACTGGACAAACACAAGTTCCAACAAGCTTGTCAATTCATTGGTGTAATCAGGAGATGCCGGGCTCAAGCAGACGATGGAGGAACTTTTGCAGGGAAAAAGCTTTCGGACAGAGCTTGATGAGCAGATTGTGTTCAACCAGCTTGATGGTGATGCCAATGCGGTCTGGAGTATACTGTTGGCGACAGGGTATCTAAAAGTGTTAGAGCTGGAGAGAGTGTGGAGGAAGACGGAGAACTGGGCGAGGAGGGCGATGTCTGGTACACACTGACGCTCACGAATCTCGAAGTGCGCAGAATGTTTCGGAAAATGGTAAAGGACTGGTTCAAGGGCAGTGCCAGGATCGCTGATAAAATGTTGGCTGCAGCGAAAAATAATGTTATTCTTTTGTAATATATAATAATGTTACTAATGCAAAAATGCATAAGAAGACCTAAAACCGGAGATGCTAAGACAGTAAAACCTGTATAAACGGATTTTACGGTGACGGGAGAGTCTGACAGGAATAGTTGTTCAGATAGGGCAGGAAAGAGATGAGGTGTAATTATGGATTATACAGATGGATTTCAGGGCGATGCGCTGCCGCTTGGGCTTGCGTTTGGGCTTGCGATGGACGAGCAGGCGATCAATCATTACGGTAAGATGACAGAGTACGAGAAAGAAAAGTTAATAGCGGAGAGCAAAAGTGTAAAAAGCAAGGAAGAAATGCAGCAGCTGATACAGAAAATCAGTGACGGGGATACCGTGATGTAGTATGAGATAAGAGGCGGCAGCGGTATCTCCAAACAAAAGACACTGCTGCTGCCTCTTGTGTAAAAACATAAAATAGTACTTGACATTTTGTAAGATGAGTGTGCCGCACTCACCTTTTTTTATAAAAAGAGAAAAATTCTTATTTTTCTCTTTTAAAATGACAGGATATAGTGTATTATTAGAAAGATAGGATATTTAGGTTAACATGTTATGGTAACAGAAAAAAGAGGGTAACAATGGATTGTAAAGAGGCACAGCGCTGTATTCATTTGTTTTTGAAGGATGAACTTGACAGAAATACAGAGTTTCAATTGGTGGATCACATTACTTCCTGCAGTGAATGCATGGAGGAGCTTACAGTGGAATATCTTTTGTTAGAAGGGATCAGCAGGATTGAGAATGCTGAAGATATTGATGTGCAGAGTGAACTGGAAGACAGGCTGAATCGTACCATTACCCGCAGAAAGGTATATAAGCAGCTAAAAGCCGGTCTTTTTTTAGTTGGTGCCATGATATTTTGTATACTGATACTAGGGGGAGTTTGAGACAGAATGAGCAGAATTGTTTTGATGGATGGCCATGATATTTTGAGAAAGGCGTATTACAATGTACCGGTAATGTCAGACTCAGCCGGATTTCAGACAAATGCTATCTATGGATTTCTAAATGTATTGTTGAAGGTGGCAGAAACGGAAAAACCAGAATATTTGAGTGTTGTATTTGGAACAGAGACGTTTGGACAGAATTGTCAGGAAGCGGATAAAGTACCAGTGGGACTCCGAGAGCAAACAAATGTTCTAAAAGAATTGCTGGCTGCGATGAAGATCAATGTGATAGCGAAAGAGATATCTGCTGCCAGCCTTATAGGGAGTATTGCAAAGCATTTTGAGATGGAGCAAATGGAAGTGACACTTGTATCCGGCAATCGGAATTTCCTGCAGCTTGCGTCAGAGCAAATCAAGATATGCATACCAGAGACAGGCAGCGGTCAGACAGCGCTTCGAAACTATAATGCAGTTGATGTGGAGGAGATAAATGGAGTGACTCCGGCACAGTTTTTGGAGTTGAGGGTGCTGGCAGAAGCCGCAGGCATAGGAGAAAAGACCGCAGGCGACCTGATAAAAACATATGGTTCTATCGAAAATCTATATTTGCATTCCGGAGAGTTGTCCCAGAAGAGTATCCGTGAAAAAATAATTCAAAAGCAGGCTGCTGTCAACGCAAAGAAGAATAATGATTTGTTTAATACGACGGAGGACATCAGCATTCCTGTTGAAACGATGGAATGCGGGACGGGCAGTTTATTTACACCGGAAGCTTCAGCAATTTTGAGGAAACTTGCATTAAAGGATAAATTTGAACAGGGTGAGTCAGAGAGGCCGACGACAAAGATTGATATCAATAAAGACGTTAAAATCGTAGCAGTCAAGACAGTGGAGGATATCCGAAGCGCTTTTGACAGAGCAGTGAAAGCGGGAAGTGCAGCAGTGCGGCTGATTCATGTCAAAGCGAAAAATGCAGGAGAGTTTGGCGCGCATGCGGACGGACAAATGTATCTGCAGATGGATGCGGATGAGGAAGCGTTCGGCTGTCTTCTCTGTGGCGGTTCGGAGGATGGGAAAAATGTCTACTTTATAGAGAGTGGAACTGGAATAACACAGGCACAGATTAAGGAACAGCTTGAGAAAATGCTTCTTTCCGAAAAAATGTCTGTCTCTGTGTTTGATGTAAAAAATGACTATGGAAATATGATATCCGAGGAGAATGACAGAAATCTTTCATCGTCAGAGCTTACAAATCATCTCTTTGACTGCAAAATTGCAGCATATTTGGTGAATCCACTTAAGAATGATTATGAGATCACCGACGTGGCGGATGAATATCTGAATATCCAGCTTCAGAAGTGGTCAGAACTGTTCGGAAAGACCGATTTTAATACTGCTTATCGAAGCATGAAGGCAGAATGTCTCTCCTATCTTGCTAAAGAAACATATGTTTTGCATCAGGCAAAACCAATATTGGAAGAAGCTCTGAGACAAAATAATATGGCTAAGCTTTTCCGGGAGTTGGAAATGCCGCTTACGTATGTGCTGTTTGATATGGAGCGGGAGGGGATTCTTGTAAAGCCTGAAGAATTGAAGGCATACGGGGAAGCGCTGAACGGCAGGATTGAAGAGCTTGAGAAGGCGATTCATACAGAGGCCGGCGAAGGATTTAACATTAACTCTCCGAAACAGCTGGGCGAAATTTTATTTGATAAAATGAAACTGCCTGGCGGGAAGAAGACGAAAACAGGGTATTCGACGGCAGCAGATGTGCTTGAAAAACTTGCGCCAGAGTATCCGGTTGTCAAGGATATTCTCGAATACAGAGGACTTACAAAGCTGAAATCGACCTATGCGGACGGACTTGCGGCATACATTGAGGATGACGATAAAATACACACAAACTTTAACCAGACAATCACTGCGACTGGAAGACTGAGCTCGACAGAGCCCAATCTGCAGAATATTCCGATGCGCATGGAGCTTGGCAGGCGGATTCGGAAGGTATTTATACCGCAGGAAGGCTGTGTATTTATGGATGCTGACTACTCGCAGATTGAACTGAGAGTACTAGCTCATATGTCTGGGGATAAGCAGTTGATTGAGGCGTATAAAATGGATGAGGACATTCATAGGATCACTGCGTCAAAGGTGTTTCACACGCCGTTTGAGGAGGTCACAGACCTGCAGCGGCGCAATGCAAAGGCTGTTAACTTTGGAATTGTATATGGCATCAGTTCGTTTGGACTGAGTCAGGATTTGAGTATCACGCCCAGGGAGGCAAAGACTTATATAGACGAGTATTTCAGGACGTATCCGGGAATCAAGCGCTTTTTGGATAAGATGGTGGATGATGCCAGGGAAACGGGATATTGTGAGACGATGTTTGGCAGACGCAGACCGGTTCCAGAGTTGAAATCCTCCAATTTTAACCAGCGATCGTTTGGAGAGCGCGTTGCCATGAATTCCCCGATACAGGGAACAGCGGCAGACATTATAAAATATGCCATGGTTCATGTGTATGACGCATTGAAGGCGAAGGGGCTAAAGTCCAAATTAATTCTTCAGATACATGATGAGCTTCTGATCGAGACCAGAAGTGATGAGGTTGAGGAAGTGCGGACAGTGCTGTCGCAGGAAATGCAGAATGCCTGTGAGCTGGCAGTGAAGCTGGAAATCGACCTGCACACCGGCACAGACTGGTATGAGGCGAAGTAAATCCTGATTTGAGAGTCCGCCGCAGCGGGCCAATAGGAGTTCGTGTGAGAAATATGAAAATTATAGGAATTACTGGCGGAGTCGGCGCAGGAAAAACGAAAATTCTCTCTTATATAGAAGCACACTATCGATGCAGAATCATAAGAGCCGACGAGGCCGCGCATCGGCTGTATGAGCCAGGACAGGAATGCCATCAAAAGCTTGTGCAGTTTTTGGGACAGGAAATCATGAATGCAGACAATACGATCAATAAGTCGAAGATGGCAGAGCTCATTTTTGGCGACAAAGCTTTGCTGGAGGGCGTCAACAATATTGTCCATCCGGAAGTAAAAAAGTATATCCGGCAGCAGATTGCGTATGAGCGGGAAAAAGGTGCGGTTGATTACTTTTTTATTGAGGCTGCACTTTTGATCGAGGAGCGGTATGACCAGATCGTCGATGAGCTGTGGTATGTCCATTCGGATGCAGCAGTGCGGGAGAAGAGACTGGCAGCGGGCAGGAATTATAGTGCACAAAAGACAGCGGACATTATGCGGGGACAGTTGAGTGAGGAAGCGTTTCGAAAACATTGCCAGGTAGTGATATCAAACAATGGTGACTTAGAGGAAACCTACAGACAGATCAATAATATAATGGGGGATGAAGTATGAACGAAACGAAAGTGAACGGAGAAGATCTTGTATTTGGGCTTGATATTGGTACGAGAAGTATGGTAGGTACTGTAGGCTACAGACAAGGGGAACGATTTGTAGTGGTGGCACAGGAGATTCGCCAGCATCAGACGCGTGCTATGCTTGATGGCCAGATTCATGATATCAACAGAGTAGCAGCGGCGATAGCGGATATCAGACGGTCCCTTCAGGATAAGGTAGGAATAAAGCTGGATGAAGTGTGCATTGCGGCTGCGGGACGTGTGCTCAAGACAATGAATGTACATGTGGACATGGATCTTGACAAGGAGCGCAACGTGACCAAAGAGGATATGAGCAATCTGATCTCATTGGGAATCGAACAGGCATTTGATGAATTTCAGGAAAAGAATGATACGAATATGCATTTTTACTGTGTTGGCTATTCTGTAGTGCGATATTTTCTAAACGGGATGTGGATGGGGCAGCCAGAGCATCACAAGGCAAGGACAATCGGTGCTGATATTATTGCGACATTTTTGCCAGATGATGTCGTGGATGGCTTGTACAGTGCGGTGGAGCTTGCCGGATTAAGGGTTGCCAACCTCACATTGGAGCCTATTGCAGCAATCCGTGTTGCCATTCCAGAGAAATTCAGGCTGTTAAACATCGCAATGATTGATGTCGGGGCAGGTACGTCAGATAT
>CAMWXA010000292.1 GCA_947178035.1 uncultured Lachnospiraceae bacterium
CCCCCCCCTGGTATTTCTGCAATATCTTAATATTTCCCTCAATACTGATTCTCCGTATTCCGGCAGACTTCCCATTTTATCCGAACAGCAGTATACAGGCTTCGAGGCACTTATGTCTGTCAGCATATGAAATCCTTTGTAAGGGTTACTGCACTCGTAATTCCACGTCCTAAAATCCAACCCGTTTTTAATATTATTATGATATTTGATAATATCAAGATAATAGCTAACCTTACCCTCCCTGACGATACTGTTAATACACCCCAGCCTGTTCCATGAGTACTTTAATCCGTCTGTTATGTGCCTAATCGATCCTTCATTCTGTTTATCCCAGAATTCCTCATCAAATCTTATATTATTGACATCTATAACATATATTGCTTCTTTCTGATATTTCAAAGCCTCTTTTAACATCCAGATAATACCAGACGGTCTTTGAGAACTTGTTGCCATATCATAGGACGTTATCCCATATTCCTCCCATAAAACCAGCGGATTAATAGAAGATCTCAGAGTACTTGAACCAATAAATACCACATCCAACGTATTTTGAGGCTCTGCATAAAATCCCATTAAATTTGTTTTTTCCAATGTTGGCTCACGGAGCATATAAGTAAAATGAATTGTGAAATACAACACTATTATTGTAATGGCAGTAAGCTCAAATGCTAATTTTTTCATCAGTACACCTCCACGTCCCATTCTTTGTTCGCATGGTTATACTGTAGTTTTGCAACAGTTTTGTATTTAGATAACGTTTCATTCTCGCTCGACTTTACAAAAGAAATCACGCTATATACCTTATTTCTGTCAAATTCATACTGGAATATGGGATCGCTTACATACCACTGTGTATCGACATTTTCTTCTCTCTCACCCACAATTTCCTTAACGGTCCATGCATATAACAAAGACTGTGGCGATTTTGTATTATTTTTAAATGTTATATTGTTTTCATCTATATTCGTTATTTCCACCCGCACACTTTCAATATAGCCGCCGGAATGAATTTTTTCTTCTCCTTTTTCATACATGTCTGCCATATTCTCTACCAACGCATCCCATTCTGCATCACAATGTCCGCCCAAATGATATCTCTGCTGCAGATATTTCCCAAAAAACCTACTCGTCTTCTCTGCTCCCAATAAATTGACATGTGATGGCATATAAAAATCTCTGGCAGCATCCATATTTATTTGATCCCAATAATCATGAAAAATAAGAACATCATAGCCTCTCTCATTAATTACATTACTAATATGTCTCACCTTCCCTTCATTTATGGCTGCAGTCATGGAAAATATAAATAGATATTCCATATCCGATTCATCACAAAAATCCAAAAGCACAGTTAATTCCTTTTCGGCCTGATTATCAATTGGCGTTATTTCCTCTAAATCCGGACTCGATTTAACATATGTACAGCTCTCCACACTGTCATTGTACAGCCATCCTTTGGTTGGACATTCTTTTTCAAAATTCCAATGAGAAATGTTTTTCCAAAAATTGCGGTATTCTGAATGATACTTTATTATGTCAAAATAGTACGAACATTTATTCGCTTTTCCTTTAATCTGCTCTTTATTGCACATGAAACGGTTCCATGAGTATTTGAGTCCATCTGTTACACGCCTTACAGAGCCTTCGTTCTGTTCTTCCCAGGTTGAATCATCATATATAAAATTGCTTACATCAATAACATACATTGCATCTGACTGATATTTTTGAGCTTCCTTTGCCAAATATTTAAGGGAAGATGGTCTTTGTGCAGAAGTTGCTATCGTATATGCTTTTACTCCCCCCTCCTCATACATAATAATTGGATTCAACGAACACCACATTGTGGAGGAGCCTATACACACTACCTCTAACGAATCCTTTTCTTCGGCATAAAACCCCATAAGATTCTCTTTTTCATTTGTAGTGCTTCTCAAAACATAGGTGCAATGAATCAATAAATATACGAAAAATATCGTACAAAGCACACCCTTTATCGCAAAACAGACAAATTTGTTTAACATTACACATCCTCCCAAAGCCCGTCAAAATTGTTGATAAATGAACTCTGACGCGTCCACTCCGGGTCCGTAGTGTCCAAAAATAATAATAATTAATAGAAAACTGATTATAATCAAATGTCTAAATACCAAATTCTGGTCATTTAACCAGCACCATATCTCCTGACCTGTTATTTTCTTAATACCGCCCGCTATGACAAGCATCAGCATCGAGAAAAATATAATCTGCCATTCTACCCGATCCAGACCGAACGTGAATAACGATCCATCCCAAAAAATATGAATATTATCAGCCGGAAATGCCTTCATCCACATTGAAACACCCTTTCTCAGACTTTCTGCCCGAAAAAAGGACAACCCAAACATAAACAGAAGCATCGTTCTTGCACGCTGATACAGTCTCCAACTAAAACACTCTGTATTTATTTTCAGCGCACTTGTAATCCGCCGAAATACAGGTGTCACAAAATTGCTGGCAGTTATCAATAACCAATAATACAGTCCGCTTCCCCAGATATAGTTCCATTTACCACCATGCCAGAATCCTATTAAAAACCATGTTATGAGCATTCCAACATACATTGGCAGATTAAATTTCTTCTCATATCCTCTTCCCCATTTATTGTTGCACCATTTCTTTAATCTACGAAACAACGCACTCCTCTGCAATGGAAAAAAGACATATTCTCGAAGCCATGCTCCCAATGTTATATGCCATCTGCGCCAAAATTCCTCTATGCTGACCGAGAAAAACGGCAAATCAAAATTTTCAGGAAGCACAATGCCAAAACATGCCGAACTGCCTATGATAATATCCATTGCACCTGAAAAATCCGCGTACAACTGTAAGACAAACATAAATGCCGCCAAAATAATATACCAGCCGTTATAATTCCAATAATTGCTATATACTGCATTCACTAAAACAGCCAGTCTGTCTACAATAACAAGTTTCTTAAAAAAGCCCCATATGATTCTTTCAATGCCAGACATAATACTGCTATAATCCGCGCATTTTCCGCCAAACAGCTGCTTGTTCATGTTGTCATACCGCACAAATGGCCCTAATGATAACTGAGGAAAATATCCTGCAAAGAGCGTGAACTTTAAAAAACTTTTCTCCGCTTTATATTTTCCCCAATAAACATCAGCCATATAACCAATGATAATCAGGGCAAAATATGATATTCCAACAGGTGCGATAACACTAATACCTTCCAGATACAATGGCCTGCCTGCCAATTCGCTGACTGCATTCGCTGTATCTACGAAAAAAATAGTGTCCTTAAATCCTATCAGAACCAAAACGTCAAACACAATTGATGAAATAAATATATATCTTTTCATTTTCTGTTTTCTGTCATTTTCAAACTTTTGCACTAAAATTGCCATTCTCCAATTGATTACACAGAAAAACGCGAAAAACAAAAGCAGCGCAAACCCGGAAGACTGAAAGAAAAAAATGATACTAGATAGTAATAGTATGTACCAGCGGAATCTAGCTGGAAAGATATAATACAGCAATAAGGTTATTGCAAAAAAACACAGAAAATCAAAAGATACAATGGACATTTTCTTATTTTAACCTTTCTTCTATAATAGTCGCCATTTCTCCTATATTCTTCATCCCATTCACTTCCAGCATCGTAAACCGGATACTGAATTCATCTTCAACTGCCTCGATTAATGAAATATGTTTCAGGGAATCCCACCCTTCCACATCTGCAGCTGTCGTTTCCTCTCCAATCTCCAGACTATTATCATCAAATTCATAGCGAAAAACCTCACAAATCTTTGCAAATATTTCCACCCTGCTCATTGTCATTCTCCTCCCTTTCTGATATAAACTGCATGATTTTTATACTCTGAAACTTTGATCTCATATCTTCCGTCCTTCACGGTATGCAGACCTAATCTATCATATAAGTCTGACACCATATTATTCTTGACTGTGCGGATGTATTCAGCAGTAACTTTAGAATACCCATTCTTTTTAGCAGTCTGAATCATTTCATCCATAATGAATTCTTCCATACCACGCTTCAGAACACGGCAGCTCATTAACCATTCCGATATAAAAAGTGCATCCTGCTGTTTATCCATCACTACGATCGAAATAAGCCCATAGTCTCCAAACTTGTCCTTTAAGGTAAAATACAATGTAAAATGCTCTTTACTGTCTGCCAGCTGTGCAACCTCCTGTTCTGTATAGCGAACAGTACGAAGATTAAACTGATTGGAGCGCTGTGTCAACTGTGCAATTCTTGAAAAGTGAAATGCATCAAAGGGTTTTGCCTCTGCAACCATCTCAAGACTCTCTAAATACTCCGCATAAGAAGAAAATTGTCTTTGTGAATTTACTCTTCCGATTTCTTCCTGATACTGTTTCGTTCTATCCTTATCCGCTTCAGAATAAGAAGCTGTTTCAAACAGATTTAGCGATTTAATATACTCCAAATATTGTGCGGGATCTTCTGGCAAATCGGGAACACATATATCTGGTAAATGACTTTTTACAAGATTTCTTTCGAAAGGATTATCATCCAAAAATACAATGCTATCCATGCCGATATTCAGCGCACTTTGTATTTGTTGAATATTAGAAACCTTATCCTCCCAGTTTGCCACAAACATGGATATATCGTCCAAGCGCAATATCATCTCTGGATGCTTTATAAAGGGCTCCTTTGCTGTCTCTTCTTCATTTTTACTGCACACCGCAAGAATAATTCCTCTTTTTCTAAGCTCCTTTAGCCACATTTGAAACTGCGAAAAAGCATGTCCAATTCCCAATTCACCAATTTGAATATTCTCTAATCCGTCATCACCAATAACCCCTCCCCACAATGTATTATCTAAATCCAATATGATACATTTTTTAATTTTCCCCCTGATTGCTTTGATAACATCAATCACTTGTTTTGCAACTTCCGGCAAAATTTTAGTCGAAAGCGGCATCTTAGCTATGTAATACATCTTATGATCTTTCATTCTGCTTCCGCCATAAATATGCTGCAGATAATCTAAATCAACAACGAAAACGTTCTGATAACGCATACACTTTTCCATAAGGATGTAATTCAGTTTTCTAATCTGAAATGCAAACGAATCTTCTGTCTTATTGCCAAAATTTCCAAAAATCCTGTCATCCTCACAAACAAAATTAAATTGTATTATTTTCGTATTATAATGTTCATTGACCAGATTCCAATACCTTACCAGCCTTTCTATTATTGCATCTGCAAATTCCGCGTGTCTCACATTATCCTGACAAAACTCCTCATATAATTTTTCAGCACAGAGCCAGAATAATGTAAAATCCGGTGAAAAATGATACAATTCAGAATCCTTATCAAATACCTGTGCATCAATCTGGTTATAATCCGCATCAAATATCTGTATTGCAATTTTCTCTTCGTATGCATATCCTTTTATTGCCTTCGCAAGATGCTGCGTAGCGCACGTTCCGAGAACCGCCAACGAATAAGATTCTTCATATCCCTCTGTTGGTTTATAACAGTTTCTCTCTAATTCTGTAAATTTCATTTCCATCGCCTCTCCAATACAAGAATTATCCAGCATTTTGTCTGGA
>CAMWXA010000293.1 GCA_947178035.1 uncultured Lachnospiraceae bacterium
AGACTTATCTTGACATTGTTCTGCTCGCGCTGCAGCCGGTGATGGTGGGCATTGGGATCGCATATGTGCTCTGTCCCGTGGCAAGGTTTTTGGAGCGGCAGTTTCGCCGTGGAAAACAGCTTTCCCGCGCTGCGCGTCCGCTTTCTGTGCTGTTTACCCTGATTTTTGCCATCGGTATATTGGGGCTGTTGTGCGCATTGATTCTGCCGCAGGTGGTAGACAGCATCAGAAGTCTGGTGGTAGATCTGCCCGGAATGGTGGAGGTTCAGCTTACAAGGCTCGAAAGTTATCTGGAAACGGACAGTGACGCGGCGGCTACAGCCATGCAGATGATTGCATCTGTTGAGACATTCCTGATGACATGGATCAAAGAAAACTTGTTTGCTACAGTCTCCAATGTGGCAGTCAGCGTGTTGTCAATAGGCTCTGCGATTGTAAATCTGGTGGTGTCAATTGTCGTGACCGTTTACCTGCTGCTGGACCGGGAGCGCTATCTGGGGCAGTGCAAGAAGCTGTTTTATGCGGTCAGCCGCAATAAGCGTTTCAACTGTGTTGTCATGGAGGTCGTACATCAGGCGGACCAGATTTTTAGTGGATTTATCTCAGGAAAGCTTTTGGATTCCCTGATTGTGGGGATTATCTGTTTTGTGTGCCTGACTGTTTTGAAGATGCCCTATGCGCTGCTGGTCAGTGTCATTGTGGGTGTGACCAATATTATCCCAATGTTCGGGCCTTTTATCGGGGCGATACCGAGTGCATTTTTGATTCTGCTGGTTTCGCCGTCGAAGTGTATTATCTTTTTGATCTTTATTGTCATACTGCAGCAGCTGGACGGAAATATCATCGGACCGCGTATCCTTGGAAATTCCACAGGGCTGTCGGCGCTCTATGTGACTGTGGCGATGCTGCTATTTGGGAAATTGATGGGATTTGTGGGAATGATCGTCGGTGTACCGCTGTTTGCCACACTTTACTACATTGTTAAGCGGCTGGCGGAATACTCCTTAAAACGGCAGGGGATGCCTGTGAGCACCGCAGAGTATGCGGGAACGGGTGGTGACGCGAAGGCGGAAGAAGAACAGGGCAGTGAGGCGGAATAGATCACGTTGTAAGAAGAACCATGGAGGGGTGTACATATGTACACCCTTTTTTCGATATGGCGGGTCTGCCATCAGTCTGTGGTGAAGGTCCACAAAAAGCGTAGGTTCCGACATTATCTGGAATCAATGGAAAGTGGTGAAAAAATCTCTTGTAATCAACAAAAATAACTGTATAATTAAATATGTGATACCATAAAATAGGAACAAGCGGAGAAAAAACGGTGAGGTGACAGTTATGTTGATGAGATTTTCGATATCAAATTTTATGTCATTTGGATATAAGCCAAATCCTGAGGAATATCATCTTTATGCAGGACGTTCAGAACAGCATAAAGAGAGAATCATGAATTATAAGGAGCGAAAAGTACTAAAATTCTCTTCTATATATGGGGCGAATGCATCTGGCAAAACGAATTTAATAAGAGCCATAGATACGGGTAGAGATATCATTTTAAATACGATGGAGGATATTGACTGTCAGGACAAATTTTGCAAAAGTGATTCTTCAAATGCAGACCGCCCGACTTTGTTTGAGTATGAATTTACAGTAGGAGAAAAGTGTTTTGCATATGGGTTTACGGTTAATTTGAAACACCGTCTGGTTTTTTCGGAATGGCTCTATGAGATGAAGTCTGCCGAAGAACATGTTATTTTTGAGCGGGTAGCAGAGAATGATGAGTACTATTTTGATGAAAAGCTATTTGCAGCAAAGGAAAACAGAGAGCAGTTTCATTTTTTTATAAAAGATGCAAATCGCATCCGTACTACTTTGTTGTTGTATGAAGTAAAAAGAAGAAAAATAGAAGAAGCGGATTTTGAAATTTTTAATAAGATATTTGATTGGTTTCGATATAAGTTGGTTGTGATTTACCCTGAGACGAAAATAGGTGCAAGTTATTTTTGGTTTGGCAGTGATAACAAAAAATTAGTAAATATCTTAAAATATTTGGACACAGGTATTACGGACTATGACATGCGGGTTATAAACGAAGCAGCATTTAAGGAATACTTTCCAGATGAGAGTTTGGCAGAAAAATTTTTGCGAAAACCGCGTTCTGATAATAGAATTCGTTCAAAAAGTATCCTGAATTTTGGGGAAACGCTCTTTGAATTGGAATATGACGAGACTGGAACAAAGAGAATTGCGAAATTAGTATTCCAGCATGGAACAGATGCGGGAAAGTATGAATATGGTGAGGAATCTGATGGAACGCAGCGGCTCATTGAATTGTTGGATGTGATATTGAATGATGATGAAGATAAAGTATTTGTAATTGATGAATTGGATCGCAGCCTTCATCCACAGATGACAATTAAATTTGTGGAGACTTTTCTCAAATTTTCAGTTGGAAAGACAACGCAGTTAATTATTACAACGCATGAGTCAAATCTTATGGATTTGAGTATTTTGCGAAGAGATGAAATATGGTTTGCCGAAAAAGAACAGGATAACAATACAAGTCTATATACTTTGGAAAAGTTTAAGATCCGATATGACAAAGTAGTTTCTAAGGATTATCTCGCTGGGAGGTATGGTGCAGTCCCTGTGTTTAAGGACTTTGAGTACGTGTGGGGGAGAGAATAGAATTGGAGAGATTGAACTTAAGAACGCCCAAGGCATTTGATTATGCGGACGAGGCGGAAACACTGCAGCCGAGAATTCGTTTTTACTGCATTTCGGAGGGGGCGACAGAGGAGTCATATTTCTTTGGTGTCAGAAATAATAAGACAGAATTAAACATAAAAAATGATGTTTATATTCAGGTAATAGAAAAGCAAAAAGGGCAGGAGACCTTGAGCCATCCCCTGCAGTTGTTAAATGCTTGTCTGTTTCAGATGGGGAGAACGCGAAGGCGGAAGAAGAACAGGGCAGTGAGGACCGGATAGAGGATGCCATGGGGAGAATATCAATCAGTGTTATAGGTGCAATTCTCTAAGAAGCCGGTTAATATGGCTTCTAAATCTTCTGTAAAATCCTCCTGGCCTGTCAGCTCTGCGCATACTGCGAGTCTGTCATGGACAGCAAATGCTGACACACCGCGGGTATAGGGACTATTTTCGTTTTTGAAGGTGTATGTGATCATCAGATAAGTCTGTCCATTGCAGGTGATTACTTCCTCGTCTGAAATTTCATAGTTCGATTTTCCTCTGTCAAGCCACGCGTCCATGTTCTCCTGCGCTTTTTCGCTGTTGGTAAATTCCTCCAGCAGCAGATAGAGCTGGGCGTCGTACAGTTCTGCGGTATCGCTGTCGCTGTTTTCATAAGGCTCTGTATCGCCGATTCTCCATGATGCATAGTACAGTCCGTCGCCAGCCAGCGCCTCTTTGTAGTCGCAGAGGATAAGGCTTTCGTTCGTATTGTTGACGGCAAGGTGTCTGCCAATATCCAGATATGCTTTGTTTTCAATGGGTTCTTCCTCCAAAAGGGAAGATGTCAGAGAGCAGCCTGTGAGCATCAGTGTCATACAGATAAAGCATAGAATGTATTTTATGTATGGTTTCATAAATGATATCTCCGTTTTCTGATTTAGTTCGTCTCTTGTTTCCCCGCTGGCGTATCCGGCAGGGGAACAAGCTTTGGTGAGCATGTGGCAGTTTCTCATCTGCTGCTGATCAAATCCCACAGCGCACTGCACTGTTCCGCATTGTCTGCCGTGGCATCTGTATAGAAGCATCGCCTTCCGATATAAAGTCCTGAGAGGAGTTCCTGACTGCTTCCGGTTATGCTCTCGCCAAATAGGTTAATGGAGTAGGAGCCCAGATCCAGTCCGGAAAGCACAGGGCAGTCTGACCATAAGAGAACCTTGTCGTCAGCAGAATAATCCGCTTTGTCAGGGCAGCTTCCGTCAGGACAGGCGAGAAGCTGCTGTTCGCGCTGGAAACGTTCTGGATCGTCCATCAGGAAAAAGTAGCTTTCGCAGTCGGAAATGTCGCCGATTAAAGTGATTTCGGAAGCGGTACTGTAATAAACGGCGTCGGCATTCTGGCTGTTATTGGCATACTGGTGAATCTGGACGACCACTTTTCCGTCCCCGTTAAAGTCACCGCCTATGGAAGCGAAAGCGTTTTCCAGGGCGGTGATCGTGTCCTGCGGGAGTGCATTTTCGCCGACATAGGCAACCTGGAAATCAGGAGAGGGCTGCCAGAGTCCCAGTGCATTTCCGACCAAATCGCAGATAATTCCGAACAGTATCACACCGCCGACTACATACCACTTATAGTAATGCCACCAGTTTTTGCGCTTTTCCGCTTTGCTGGGATTTCTGTATTTTTCTGACTGTAGAATGTCTATGAGTTTTTCGGCGTTTCCTGTTTTCTCCAAATCATCTATATTTCCAATACGCATGCTGCATCACTCCTCCGCATAGTTTTGGCTGCCCCTTTTTTCGGATGTTGTTCCCCCGTATGCGTAAGTGACTGGTAGGCAGACAAGCTGAGGGATTGCGGTTACGTTTTCCCGCAGAAGAAGTTCAACGCACATTTCTGCGATTTCCGGCAGCGGCTGTACAATGGTGGAGCACACGTAATCTTTGTTTCCAAAAAAGCGTGTACCGTCAAAACCGATGACCTGCACGTCTTCCGGGACCCGTTGATTCAGGCGCTTTAAGGTCTGTATGACGGAGAAGGCGAGACTGTCCGTCACACAGAAGATTCCGTCAAAGGATAGTTTTCCGTCATGGATATGTTCCACAAGAAACCGCTCGAATTCTTCGTAAGGCTCCCCGTCATTGAGGATTTTCATTTCATAAGAAAGTCCGCGGGAAAGACAGCCGTTTTCAAAGCCGGCTTTTCGTTTGTTGGGTTCATTGGTCAGGGAAGAGCCGATCCGCAGAAAGGCGACATGTTTACAGCCAAAGTCCGCTAATTTTTCGGCGGCAAGCTGTCCGCCGGCAAAATTATCGCTGGCCACACATGGTATGTTTGCACCCATGGAACGGTCAATTGCCACAAACGGTGTGTTTTCTTCTATGACCAGGTTTGGATTGTAGGTCAGGCCGATGATGCCGTCCACTTTGTTTTGCTGTGCCATCGTGACGTATTCCTGCTCCTGGGCCGAATCAAAGTCAGTGGAGCAGAGCAGCATGCGGTATTTCCGCTTCAGGAGTGCAGTGTTGATATGGTAAGCCAGCGTGGAAAAAAAGGGTTCCACGGTGTTTGGTATCAATAATGCGATCGTATAGGTTTTGCTCGCCTTGAGTCCTTGTGCATAGCTGTTGACCTGATAATTCAGTTTCTGAATAGCGTCCTCCACACGAACCTTATAGGAATCGCCTACGGGCAGTCCGTTGACAACCTTGGACACTGTGCCAAGGGCAACGCCGGCCTCGCGGGCAACATCTTTCATTGTGGGGGCAGAAGATTCTTTTTTCATATAAGTCCCCTTTCCTATATTTATAGAAGCACAAATGGTTGTCCGCAGTGAAAGTGAATATAAAAAAGCGGTTCACCATTTCTTTTGTTCTGCTTTCCATTATAATTCATATGA
>CAMWXA010000294.1 GCA_947178035.1 uncultured Lachnospiraceae bacterium
TACCCTATGTGTGAGGAATCCCTTATACTGAGAGTGGGGAAAAACCATGTGGTAAGTGTACAGCGGGCAGACTGGATTGCTGCAGAGAACACGCATCAGGGGATTGTGTCGAAGGAGGAATATGAACACGCACAGGAACAACTTCGGGAGTACTTCGAACGCAGTAGGGCGGCAGCTGGCAGAAAAGGAACAATGTTATATAAAAAAGTGCGCTGCGGTGTCTGCGGCCATGTTATGAAGCGGGTAAACGCAAAGCAGCCGTATTATACGTGCAGTACACCACGCCTTACAGACGCCTATCCCTGTATGGAAGGACATATATTGGAAAATGACCTGACAGAAACAGCACTCACAGAACTGCGTATGCAGGTGCTCTATGCGATAGAGATAAGGAATATATGGGAAGAGAAACAGCAGAATAAGAAGATCGATGCCAATATTATGGAAAAGCAGCTTTCCAGTTTAAAGGAGGCCTGCATGAAACTGGAGCGTTCCTTACAGGATCTTTATGAGAGGTTTGCGTTTGGTGAACTGGATAAAGATGGATACCGCAAAGCAAAAAGTGATGCAGTAAAAAAAAGGAATGCCATTTGTTTACAGATTGAAGAGCTTGAAGAAAAACGAAAGAATATGCAGGCGCATGGGACTCTGGAAGACCAGTATGCAGAGATAGAGGAACTGACAGCTGATATCGCGGCGGATGTTTTGGAGGAGATTATCGTTTATCCTGATTATGAACTGAATATTATCTGGAATTATCAGGAGGATTTCAGGCAGCTGCTTCTTGAGACGGGCGCTTCAGAAAAATAGGCACAAAATATTTATAAAAAATTTAATATCATTGTATAGTCAGTGAGCCAAAAGTATGATAAACTCACTCATGAAATCATATGTTTTGCGGACAGACAAAAACTGTAAGAATCATTTTAAAGTTAAATGAAATAATAACTGGATGAAGTACGAAAGGAAAAGGGTGGGAATAAGGATGAAAAGGAAGCTGTATTATGTACTATTTTTGTTGTATGTCATTGTTGTGGCATTTGTTTTGTATTTGAACGGAGTATTTACAGGGGAATGGGATTCTTCTGTGAATCTGGTTATCAATATCGGATTTCTGATAATTATCGGGATTCTTTTTGTCATATCCGCTGTCAGTTTCGGCAGACTGGGCAGAGTTACGCGTGAGCTGGATGATGTCACGCTGTACCTGCAGGAGGAATATAACAAGGCAGGTGAACAGAATCTCTGGGCGGATTACAAAGACAATGCTGCGTTTTTTGAGGAAAGGAACCTGCAGAATGCGTTCAATAAGTACCGTATGCGGGTGAAAGGTAAGACGAGGCGGGGCGCTGGTTCTTCCTGTGATCTGGAAGAATATATCAATGAGGATCTTTTGGACCGCGTAGGCATGAATTTCTTTAATTCCGGTGTTCCAGGAACCCTTACGGGTATGGGAATTTTAGGAACGTTTCTCGGGTTGTCCATGGGCCTTGGCGCATTCAGCGGAGACGATATCTTTACGATTTCAGATAATGTGGGGGCTCTGCTCTCCGGTATGAAAGTGGCTTTTCACACTTCGGTATATGGCATTTTCTTCTCGTTAGTGTTCAGTATTGTCTACCGAAGTATTATGTCGGATGCGTATAAGACGCTGGATGAATTT
Source organism: uncultured Lachnospiraceae bacterium (assembly GCA_947178035.1). GTDB lineage: Bacteria > Bacillota > Clostridia > Lachnospirales > Lachnospiraceae > COE1. The sequence goes on from CAMWXA010000294.1 coordinate 1,664, forward strand.
TTGAGCGTATTCCGCCAGACCGCGCAGCCGTTTTCCGGGAAAGAGGATGAAAATTCTGCAACGATGCTGATTTATCAGGCAGGAATGGCAAATTCCTTAAAGCAGATGCTTGAAATGATGAAAGGCAATGCGATGGAGCAGACGGCAGGCGTGGGGCGTATCGTAGATAAATTTACGGAACAGATGCAGTCGGCTTTGGATATGGATTTTAAGAAACTTGGGAATGTTTTGAAGAGTGCGGGAGAATCGCAGGCTGTCAGCGCGGCCAATGTTGCGGAAATGGTGGAAGCGGTCACGGTCTTGGTGGAAGCAAACCGCAGTGTGCAGGAGGCGCTTACAAGTGTCATGGAAAGGCAGGAAGTGTTTGCGAAACAGCTTGACGACCAGAAGGAAATGCTGGCAGATATGTGCAGTGACATGAGCGATGAGATTAGCAGTCAGTTATACACATTTGGACAGATGAGGAATTTATATGAAAAATAGGCGGAGAAACAGAGAAGCTTTTGCAGAGCACAGCTATTGGCAGTCTTATTCCGATATGATGGCTGCGCTTCTGCTGATATTTATTTTGCTGATAGCGATTACCCTCGCTGTCTACAGGCAGAAAACAAACGATCTCGACAGGACAAGGCTGGAGCTTAGCGCAGCGCAAAGTGAGTTGGATGCGACCATAGAGGATTTGGAACTTTCCAAGGTAGAGCTGGAGAAGTCCAATGAGGAGCTTGCGTCTTCCCTGGCGGAACTGCGGCAGGCTTACGAGCAGGCGGCCCTCACGCAGGAAGAATTGAACAATGCTTACCTGGAGATAGAAAATGCCAGGCAGGAACTGACGACGACGAAGCAGGAACTGCAGGACATCGTCGGCATCCGCACGGATATTATCGGAGCGCTGCAGTCAGCTTTCAGCAATTCGACGATGAAAGTGGATGCGCAGACAGGTTCCATTACGTTTTCTTCGGATGTGCTTTTCCGCTATAACAGTTCCTCACTGACAGCGGAAAGTAAGGAGACACTAAAAAACATTATCCCAATGTATCTGGATGTGCTGCTCCAGGATCAGTTCCGTGATTCCATTGCCGAGATTATTATCGAGGGGCATACGGACACGGACGGGGGCTACCAGAGCAATATGAAGCTGTCCTATGAGCGTGCGAATGCGGTGGCGGATTTCTGTCTGAACAAAAGCAACGGACTTAGCGAGACAGAGATTGAGCAGTTGCAAAAGCTCTTGACTGTCAACGGGAAATCATGGAGCAGTCCCGTTTATCAGACGGATGCTTCGGGAAATCCCACTCAGGACGTGGACATGCCGGCATCCAGGAGGGTGGAGATTAAATTTCGGCTGAAGGAAGATGAAATGATCAAGAAGATTTCGGAAGTTTTGGAGTAAGGAATAAGAAATAAAAGGCTTTTTAGTCCGTGTCTGACAGAGCCTGATTTTGGTGTGGGCAGGGATTTCGGCTACAAGAGGCAGCATCTTGGACATGACATGATGGGGCTCATAGGCACCCCCATCATAGCAGTGGAGTCTGGCTATGTGGAGGCACTTGGCTGGAACAGATATGGAGGATGGCGTATTGGCATCCGAAGCTTTGATAAGCAGCGGTATTATTACTATGCGCATTTAAGGCAGAACAGGCCTTATGCGGAGGGGCTTAAAGAAGGAGACTATGTCACTGCAGGGGATGTGATCGGCTACATGGGACATACAGGCTACAGCGATACGGAGAACGTAAATAACATAGAGACCGTACATCTCCACGTGGGACTGCAGCTCATTTTTGACGAGTCGCAGAAGGATGGAAATAATGAAATATGGGTTGATTTTTATCAGCTGGCAGGCTTTCTGAGTGCCCACAGATGCGAGGTTGCGCGGGATGATGACACGAAGGAATGGGATCGGATATATGACATGAAGGATCCGGTAGTGCCAATAACTGCCGATCAGTAAATGGCGGACAGCATCTAAAAAATAATTGTATAGAGTGCATAAATGCTGCCAAATAGAAAGAATGCACAAGGAGCGATAGCCATAGTATTTTCTGACAGAATTGTATTGGATAAAAATGGATAATTTATATGGGCAAAATTCGGCAATATTGCAGTAAATATCAAAGGATAAATAGATTGCTTTTTTTTTAACAATGTGATAAAATAAGCACAATGATTGTGATAGATGCAATAAATGGGCAAATTTTGAATACTGCACAAAAGAACCGGACAACAAACAGCTGTATTGAGAGAATTTGCAATATTTTTTTGTGCATTTTTCAAAAAAACTGGCTATTGTGATAAAAATCACAGTCACGTGGAAACTGGTGGGTGGATGTGAGAGCTGCAGAAACCCATTATGAGAGTATCATAAGTAGGAGGAAAAGAGAATGGCAAAGAAAATTGTATTAGCAGGTGCATGCCGTACAGCAATCGGCACGATGGGTGGTTCACTCAGCACAACACCGGCAGTAGAACTTGGTTCTATCGTAATTAAGGAGGCTTTAAACAGAGCGGGAGTGGCTCCTGATAAAGTTGATCATGTATATATGGGATGCGTTATCCAGGCCGGACAGGGACAGAACGTGGCTCGTCAGTCTTCCATCAAGGCAGGTCTTCCTATTGAGACACCGGCAGTTACAGTCAATGTTGTGTGCGGTTCTGGTCTGAACTGTGTAAATATGGCAGCTCAGATGATTTTGGCAGGCGATGCAGATGTTGTAGTGGCAGGTGGTATGGAGAATATGTCTATGGCTCCATTTGCACTTCCTAATGCACGTTTCGGATATAGAATGAACAATGGCACATTGGTGGACACAATGGTGAATGACGCATTGTGGGACGCATTCAACAACTACCACATGATTCAGACAGCAGACAATATCTGTGATGAGTGGAAGATTACACGCGAGGAGCTGGATGAGTTCGCGCTGAAGAGCCAGCAGAAGGCAGAGGCAGCTCAGAAATCAGGCGCATTTGACAAAGAAATCGTTCCAGTAATGGTTAAGAAGAAAAAAGAGATGGTAGAGTTTAAAGTTGACGAGGGGCCAAGGGCAGGCTCTACGATGGAAGGTCTGGCGAAACTTCGCCCGATCAACAAAGATAAGTATGTCACAGCAGGCAACGCATCAGGAATCAATGACGGTGCAGCTGCTATCGTAGTGATGAGCGAGGAGAAGGCAAAGGAATTGGGCGTGACTCCTATGGCTGAGTGGGTTGCAGGTGCACTTGCAGGTGTAAGACCTGAAGTGATGGGTATCGGACCTGTAGCAGCTACCAGGAAAGTTATGGATAAGACAGGCATGAAGATTGAAGACTTTGACATTATCGAGGCAAATGAGGCTTTTGCGGCACAGTCAATCGCAGTGGGCAGAGATTTAGGTATCGATGTGGATAAACAGCTGAATCCAAACGGCGGCGCGATCGCATTGGGACATCCGGTAGGAGCATCAGGATGCCGTATCCTGGTTACGCTGCTTCATGAGATGGAGGCAAAGGGCGCTAAGACAGGTCTTGCTACATTGTGTATCGGCGGCGGTATGGGCTGCTCTACCGTTGTAAAAAAATATGAGGCAGACGCGTAAAAATTCTAATCCATATAAGACACAGGTTGGGAATTTCTAGGTTACGCGCAGGAAGAACGCCAGGTGCAGGCGTTCTTCTAAATGAATGGAGGTAAGTATGGAATATATACTTTATGAAGTAAACGGTGCGGTTGGAAAGATTACAATCAATCGCGAAAAGGCCTTAAATGCATTGAATTCACAGGTGCTGGATGAGCTGGATGCGACACTTGACGCAGTCAATCTCGACGAGGTGAGATGTCTGATCCTTACAGGTGCAGGTTCCAAATCATTTGTTGCAGGCGCAGATATCGGCGAGATGAGTACGCTCACAAAGGCAGAGGG
>CAMWXA010000295.1 GCA_947178035.1 uncultured Lachnospiraceae bacterium
AACTATTTATATAGGGAATGTTAGCAGAAGAGTTTTGGATTTTGCAGAGGTGATATATGAGAGATCAAATTGTGGAATGGGCAAAAGAAATCCAAAGTCTTGCCCAAGCGGGATTGTTTTATGGAAAGGATGTTTTTGATCAGGAAAGATACGAGCGAATGCGGGAAATTGCGGTGGAAATGATGGCAGCGCGCACAGATATTCCGTCAGAGAAGATTGCTACCCTGTTCTGCGGTGATGTTGGCTATCAGACACCTAAAGTTGACACTCGTGCAGCGATTTTTGAGGAAGGAAAAATTCTTCTTGTCTGTGAAAGCAGTGGAAAATGGTCTATGCCTGGCGGATGGTGTGAATATAACCTGTCTCCGGTAGAGAATGCAGTAAAAGAGGCAAAAGAAGAAGCCGGATTGGATGTGGTCGTGCAGAAGGTTATTTCCGTGCAGGATCGGGATAAGCATAACCAGCCGCCGTACGCCTATGGAGTCGTTAAAATCTTTTATCAGTGCAAAGCGACAGGCGGTTCATTTGTCTCAAATATTGAGACTTCAGAAAGCAGATATTTTTCGTTAGATGAATTACCTCCGTTAGCGGAAGAAAAATGTAATGAAGATCAAATCAGAATGTGTTTTGAAGCTTATGGAGATGACAACTGGAAAGTTCAATTTGATTGATGTTCTTTGGTCGTCGACTTGTTTGGAATTTATAGGATTATTACGGAGATGTACAATGTCAATTTCGAGAGTTGAAACGGATCGTCTTATTCTTAGAAAATTTGATAATAATGATATGGAGTCTTTGTATTTGCTGTTGAAAGATGAGGAAGTAAATACTTTTCTGCCGTGGTTTCCAGTCAAAAACATGGAAGAGACAAAAGTTTTTTATGAGAAACGTTTTGCAGATAGGGAGTACTCTTTTGCAATTTGTCTCAGAGAAGATAATCATCCGATTGGCTATGTAACAGTAGACACGGATGACAGTTATGATATGGGATATGCTCTTCGCAGGGAATTCTGGCACAGAGGAATTGTCACAGAAGCATGCAGGGCTCTTGTCGGACAGTTAAAACAGGATAAGATTCCATTCATTACGGCGACGCACGACAGAAACAATCCCGGAAGCGGCAGTATTATGCGGCGAATAGGCATGAAATACTGTTACTCTTATGAGGAACAATGGCAGCCAAAAGATTTGCTGGTTACATTTAGAATGTATCAATTAAATCTTGACGGACAGGAAGACAGGGTATATTGGAAGTATTGGAACCGCTATGATATTCATTTTATAGAAAAGGATATATGAATTCATATTAAAGAAGATGGCTAAATAGAAAATGATAAAGGTGATAAACAGATGCATTTATATTTTGAGACCGAGCGGCTGATTGTGCGGCAGTACACGCTGAATGATGTGGCTCAACTGTTTCAGGTGATGTCTGATGTCAGGGTTCATACATATACGAAAGACAGGAATAATCCCTGGGATGAACGGCGCACAGAGGATTATGTCAGATATATGATAAAGAGAGATTTTAAAACACTGGATTGTTTTCATGGAGCGGTAGTGAAAAAAGATACAGACCAATTGATTGGATTGTGCGGATTAAATCCTTATAAAGAAAATGAACCAGAAATTGAATTCAAAATCGGTGTACCAGATTGGGGCAAGGGTTATGCGACGGAACTCGGAAAGCAGATGATTCAGGACGCATTTGCTGCTACGGATATCAAGGGAATTTATGGGATGGCACAGCCGGAAAATACAGCGTCGAGAAGAGTATTAGAGAAGATCGGCATGAAGTATTTGGGAAATCAGATATTCAGAAATTGTGAGGATTCATTTTACTATATTGCCAATAGCAGTCATTGATGAAAAAGAATTTCATGTCATTTTGAGTTATACATATATGGCATTTCGGCGGAAGAGGCTGTTGGAAATCAGCTGTGCGAAAGGAGCTGTAAGAAATGATTTATATGGAAACAGAACGTTTGATATTGAGGGACTACTGTGAAGATGATTTTGAAGAATATTATCGGCTGAAATCGGATTCTGAAACGATGTACTATTTACAGGATATACAAGTGTTGACAAGAGAAGAAGCGCATAAAGATTTTCATAAGGTTCTTGAGGATCTGTCAAAACCCGATAGAAAATTTTATTTTCTGCACACCGAGTTAAAAGATTCACATGAACAGGTGGGGAGTGTCGGGTATACGGTAATCAGCGATACTCCTGTTGGAAAAATTGTCGGTGCGGGATATTTCATTTATCCAAAGTTCTGGGGAAAAGGATATACAACGGAAGCGTTTCAGCGTGTTTTAGCGTTTGCATTTTCTGAGAATAACGTATACAGATTATCTACAGGGTGTTTAGCAGAAAATATAGGTTCCGAGAGAGTCATGCAAAAATGCGGTCTGATTAAGGAAGCAGAGCATCTTGATTATGAGTGGCATGATGGGAGAATGAAAACGCGATTGGAATACCGGTTACTGAAAAGAGAGTGGAAATCGGAAAGAGGAAAATAGTGTACACCAAAGACGACATGGGGGATTCGTATGGATTTTAAGAAATATAATACAGTATTATTCTATAATAGTATTAAAGAGCTGGGTTTAAAATTGGACGATTATCAGGTTGGCCAATTTATGGAATATTATGAATTGCTGATTGAGTGGAACAGCTTTATGAATCTGACTGCGATTACAGAGTTTGATGAAGTATGTACGAAACACTTTATAGACAGTATCTCTTTGTGCAAGGCGGTGGACTGCACGAAGGACCTGGCCGTGATTGATGTCGGGACAGGTGCCGGTTTTCCGGGGATTCCGTTAAAGATTGCCTTTCCAGATTTAAAGATTACGCTTCTTGACTCACTTGGAAAGAGAGTGAAGTTCTTAAATGAGGTAATCGGGCGTCTGGGACTGCAAGAGATAGAAGCGATTCATGGAAGGGCGGAGGATTTTGCAAAGCCGGATGCATTGCGGGAAAAATTTGACCTGTGTGTGTCGCGCGCAGTTGCCAATCTCTCCACGTTGTCAGAGTATTGCCTTCCTTATGTAAAGGTTAATGGATTTTTTATTTCTTATAAATCAGAAAAAATATTTGATGAGATGCAGGCAGCGCAGCATGCGATAGAACTTCTCGGCGGAGAGGTTTGCGGCCAGAAAGAATTTATTTTGCCTGGTTCTGATATTTATAGAAATCTGTTTCAGATTAAAAAAGTCAAGGCAACACCCAAAAAATATCCAAGAAAAGCAGGGCTTCCCTCAAAGGAGCCGCTATGAATTACTGTGAAAGTGCTTTACTTTCATAGTAATTTGTGCTAATTTATAAAAGTAACCTGTAAATTGACGTGTCTAAATACATATATACTATTTATCATACTTAGGAACTTTTAAGAAATAACGATTTTTTGACCTGCCTGAATCTGTATGAATGTGTTACTGTTTCAGACATTCACATTTCAACGTGTCTTTTTATGCTCAACTTATGCAGATTGATTCTACTCTATATTATTTCTTTGCGATTCTTTAGTTACTGTAGCGCTTTCTATATTTTTCTCCCATTGATTTATTTTTATGTATTTATGTCATATCATGTTATTTCATTCTATCTTATTAAAATATTACATGTGTTTAAATCAGATTTTGCATTGTGCTGTTAAAGTGCATAAGAAAGTATGCAGCAGAATGCGTCAGGCATAATATGAGGGCTATGATGCTGTGAAGTGATTTTATATGGCTTGATACTAGAGCGTGTTTGAAAAATCATTCCTACCATCTGCATAACGACGCGTACGCGTCGTATTCACCACTTTGCGTGATATTTGCGCCAAATTCAGGTTACATAGCCCGCTATGCGCCCTTCATTTGGCACAAATCTCCCACAAATTGTGACGCACATCTGGCAGAAAGCATTTTTCAAACACGCTCTAGTGTAATGAAGTTTTCAATAATTATGAGATATTTAAAGCGCTGACAAAGCTGGTGTGATTCATTATGTGAAAGAAAGGAAAAAGGATGGAAAAAAAAGATATATTAATGCTGCAGGAGACTGAGCGAAAGCGTATTGCTGAGGGGCTTCACGATACAACTGTGCAGGATATGCTATGTTTGTCTCAACAGCTGGAGTTGATTTTATTATATATGGATCAGGATGTGACGCGCTCCAAATTGGAAACCGCTGTTGCTCGTAAGCAGGTAAAGCATATCATTGACGAAATGCGGGAGACAATATATGATTTGCGTCCTATGATAATGGATGACATTGGGTGGCAGGCTTCGTTTGAACGTCTGAGAGATAAGTTGTTAAGTGATAATGCAGATTTAAGAGTTGATTTTGATATTGATGTGGTTGATCGATCAGATGGAATAACAGCAATCTCTATTTACCGTATTGTGTGTGAAGGATGTCAAAATATTATAAAACATTCAAATGCCGAATGCATTGAAGTCTCTGTTAAAAATGATGGGAGCTTTATTCATATTTGTATTCAGGATAATGGAAATGGGATTGAGGATGAGATAGATTTTAGCAATAATCATTTTGGTCTGCGTTTTATGCGTGAGAGAGTTGATGCACTTTCTGGAAAAATGAAAATCGTATCAAACGCTTCTGGCACACGGATAACCATTGTAATTCCAACAGAGAGTGAGGTATAAAAATGATTCGTGTTATGATTGTGGATGACCACAAGATGTTTCGAGAAGGATTGACAAAGTTGATTGAATTTGATAAAGAAATCAAGGTAGTTGAAGAGGCAAATGATGGTTCTGATTGTATCTGTAAGATTCAGAGTGCAAAGCCCGATATTATTCTTTTAGATATTAATATGCCAAATGTAGATGGAATTGAGACACTTAAGGAATTAAATCATAGAAAACATCGTCCAAAGATTTTAATGCTTACAGTACATAATGAAATTGAATATTTGATAAAAGTGTTCGATCTTAATGTGGATGGTTATCTTTTAAAAGATTCCAGTTCCAGGGAATTAATTCGTGCCATTCGATTTGTCTATGAGGGGGAACGGTTTATTCAGCCTAGTTTGATACCGCTATTAAATTCAAAGTTGATTGCAAGGGATATGGATCGGGAGAAGATAGATTCTTTGACAAACAGGGAACTGGAAATATTGAAACTGGTGGCACTTGGACATTACAATAAAGATATTGCATCGATACTCTCTATCACAGAGCGCACTGTAAAAAATCATTTGACAAGTGTTTTTCAGAAGATAGACTGTGTTGACCGAACGCAGGCTGCTATTTTTTGTATTAGAAATGGAGTGGTCAGTGTACATGTGTGATTCCGTTCACTTCATTGACTGAGTGAATAATAACTGACGAAATTTACTTTTCAGGGGTCAGGAATGTGCTGAACTGCGCATTTCGGGAACATTATTCAGGAGTGAAAATTTTGCGCGGCAAAATAGGCAATTTTTACGAAGTAAAATTTTGAATATTACCCTGTATCGTTAGGAACTGTTCAGAAATTACTTGTGACAAGGACGCTGTATAAATGTTCAGCTGCAAAGAAGAAAATCGCAGGCATAG
>CAMWXA010000296.1 GCA_947178035.1 uncultured Lachnospiraceae bacterium
AAGATCTGCCACCTTGTATTCAAATGCCCTGTCACCGGTCTCCTCCGAGTCGTCATCTGTGATGATCACCACTGGCAGTTTGTCCAGTAATTTCTTTTGCTTCATATATTCGAGCACGCCAAAGCCATTAATCACAGGCATGATAATATCAAGCAGCACAACCGCAAGGTTTCTGGCATCCGCTTCCATAATATCAATCGCCATCTGCCCGCCAGAGGCCTCAACAATCTCATATTCCTCCCGAAATATATCCCCCAGCATATATCGGTTGATACCCTTGTCATCCACTACAAGTATTTTATTTTTCGTCTCCACCTTTTGTTAACCCCATTCCCATTTTCACACAAAAAAACGAACAGCTTCCCACTTTCCACGGAAAAACTATAGCAGTACTGTGATCAGCCCACACGCTTCCATAACGTCATCATATGCTGCCGATGCACCGTCAAGTTTTCCAGGACGCAGAATTTCCACAAGCACACCAAGCCTGCTGCGCACCTCATCAAGTCCGAGGTTCGCCGCCATGCCCTTTAACCCATGTGCATACTCAAAAGCATTCTGAGCATTTCCGGTCTTGATTGCATTCCCCAAAGCCTCGAAATCAGGATCCGCAAAAAACTCAATCAGAAAATTTTTGTAGGTATCTTTATTTCCTTTCATACGCGCAAGCGCCTTGTCTACATCAACCCCTCTGCCCTTGAGCATATCCCACAAAGAATCACTATCCTTCCCCGAACTGACAATTCCTCTGCATATCAAACGGTTCTGCACCTCCAAAAGTTTCTTTGCCCTTTTCAAGTCATTATTCTTGTTTGCACGTATCATCTGCACAAATCCCAAAAAAGCGGATGACAGCAAAAAAGCCGTCTCCTTTGTGTTCACAATGTTGGTCTCCCCATGTGCCACCGCATTTTTGAGATATCGTTCTATCCGCAGAATCAACGGACTAGAATCCATTTCCAGCCTTCCCTGATAGATAATCTGCATGTAGATCGCTTCCAACTCAAAAGAATAAAATTTTTCCAACAGTTTTTTGGTAATTCTGTCCATATTCGTAAATAAATCCACATCTTTTGAATAATTTTCTTCCATTATAATGAGAAAAGGTTTCGCCTGCAATGCCGCTATCGCTTCCGCCAAGGCATTCTTATCCCCAAACCGCTGATAAATCGCCGAATTGGAGCAGCCGCTTTCCTTTGCCACTCTGCGAATTGTGAGATTATCATATCCTTCCCGATTGATGATCTCAATCGCTACATCAAGAATCTTCCTTCCAACACTATCGTCAATCAGCATCTCCCTGTTTTGCACTTCATCTTCCCCATACACTATAACATTCCCCCATCTATATCTCTACCGTTAATTCCGCTTTTTGTTCGATTTCCTCCTCGGCCTCCTTTCTAAAATCCTCCATCTGATCTGGATTCAGTATCGGAAGATCCCCCAATGACTTCACTCCGAAAGTCCTCAGAAATTCCTCCGTCGTGCCAAACAGCAGCGGACGACCTGGTGCATCAAGCCGTCCAAGCTCCTGAATCAGATGGTATTCAAGCAATTTGTTCACCGCATGATCACAGCTCACGCCCCGTATCTTCTCGACCTCAAGTCTTGTCACTGGCTGCTTGTATGCGATAATTGAAAGCGTCTCCAGCAAAGCATCTGTCAAAACGTATTTTCGCGGCGCCTTCGCTACCTTGATCAAATACTCATACAGCTCCGGTTTCGTGCAAAGCTGTACTGCATCCTCAAGCTCCGCAATATAGATCCCTCTGTCCGCCTTCCTGTATTTATCGTTCATTTTGGCAATCACTTCACGTATTTTGTCCTCTGGTATCTCCAACACATGATTTAATTTGGAAACCTCAACAGAATCCCCCATCGCAAAGAGAACTGCCTCAATCACTGCCATTATCTTCTTTTCTTCCATTATAGATACATCCTTAAAACATTCTATCACGCCGCAAGGCTTGACGTAATAATGATATCCGCAAAAGTGTCCTCCTGCTCAATTGTGATAACCCCCTGCTTCATCATTTCCAGCACCGCCATAAAGGTGACGATCACCTCCATCTTGCTCCCCTGCTTCTCCAAAAGACTCCGAAAACAAAATCTCCTGTGGGTCTTCACATAAGCCTCTATGTAACCTTGTTTCTCCTCCAGATTGATCTCATCCTTCTCGATCCTGCCAAACTGGCTTCTAATCGGATCGATTTTGTCCTCCTGACGCCGCATGATCGATTTGAAAATCTCATGAAGCTTCGCCAGCGTAACGTCCCCCGCAAGTTCCTCATAGTCTATGGGGTACTGATAATCTGCGACTTCCTTGGGGAGCATCGGCTTTTTGTACCAGGTTTTCGCCGCATCCACCTGCTTGTCCCGCAGCTCGAAAGCCATGTATTTGTACATCTTATACTCAAGCAGCTTCTGCACAAGCTCTGCTCTTGGATCTTCCTCCTCGCCCTCCTCGTTAACTTCTTTGGGCAATAGCATCCTGCACTTGATGTCGAGAAGCGTCGCCGCCATCACGAGAAATTCGCTCATGACATTCATATCCTCTGTCTGCATATTTCGGATGTATTCAAGGTACTGTTCTGTTATGACCACAATTGGTATATCATAGATGTCTATCTTATTTTTTTCGATCAAATAGAGCAGCAAATCCAATGGCCCCTCAAACACAGCAAGCGTCACGGACAATCCCATACAAAAACCCCCAAATTCTTTGTATACATTCAGTCATGTATATTTTACAAAGAATTCGGGGAAAATGCAATGCGAACTGTTATTCGCAATCCTCTACGGCTTTATCGTTACATCATAAAGTTCTGCCGGATTAAAAAACCGGAATGGCAGAGTATGGGAACCCATTCCTCTTCCCAAAAGCATAACTGCTTTTCCATGCCGGAATACACCGCCGTCATATTTGGGAAAAATCTTGTAGGTCGGGGCAATGACACCGCCCAAAAAAGGCAGGCGCATGATACCGCCATGCACATGGCCTGACAGTACCATCTGTGCCCCCCATCCAGCATAATCTTCAAAATAATCTGGATTGTGCGCAATCAAAATATTACATTTACCTGAGTCATATCTTGGGAGTGTCTCCTGCAGATAGTTCTCTTTCATTTTCTTTATCCTGAAATGGGCAAAGTAATCCAGGTCAAGATCAAGACCAGTTATTCTGATATTATATTCTGGCAGATTTACAGATTCATTTTGCAGTATGTGCACATTTTCACCGGAAATTGCTTTCATCAATCGGTCAAATTGGTCGCCAAAGCGATCTGTCTCCTTCTGTATCTTTGACTCATGATTTCCCAGCGCGTAATAAATCTTGTATTTCTGGCTGAGTGCATTCACCAGTTCGATTCCCGGTGTCATATCCTCGCTGGCCTGTGATGTAACGAGATCGCCTGCCAGTATGATAAAATCCGGATCTATTTTTCGAATGGAGCGGATCACCTTATCGTTCTTATCGCCATAGACCTTATTGTGCAAATCTGATATCAACACAAATCTGCACTCCTTTGACAATCCGGGAAGCACAAAATCCTCCCGCACCGTCACAAACCGATTCCCATCTATGATTCCCACTGCCAAAAGTGCCACGGCCAATATCATCATGATAAGAAAAATCGTCCCAAACACACTCTGCATATTTCTTATTTTCTCCCGCTCTAGTGAACTGAAAGTCCCTGTTTCTATATTAAATATTTGATCAGTATCCTTTTTAGATAGTCGACAAAAAATGCCTTTTCCACCGGCTCTGCGGCAATGATTGGCATTCTGCCAAGCTCCCTGCCATCCAGACTATAACTGATATAGCCGACCTCTGTCCCTCTCTCAACAGGCGCCACCACAGTATCCACATACTGATACTGCTTCTCAATTCTATTGAAATCCGCACCTGTGACATCCAGGTAGCGAAATGCTCCCTTCGGTTCCACCGCAAGCCGTTCCGCTTTCCCTCCAGTCACTGGTATATCACCCAATGCCTGTTTATTCTCATCCACATACAGTCTGGTCACTGCAAATCCATATTCCAACAGCATCTGCGCCTCAGAAAAACGCACCTTGGGATCTGGCGCGCCCATGATGACAGCAACCAGATCAATACCATTCTTATTTGCAGTGGCACTGAAGCAGTATTTTGCCACACTTGTCGAGCCCGTTTTCAATCCTGTCGTCCACTGGTACTGCTTTAGCAGCTTATTCGTGCTTGACAGCGTGAAAGGCTGACTGCCCCGGCTGGTCACATGAGTGATATCTTCCATCCAGATTCTTGTATAATTGTAAATCTCTGGATACTTAGTAATCAACTCCCGCGACATAATCGCCACATCTCTTGCAGTTGTATGGTGCGCGCTGTCTGAGCTCAGTCCGCAGCAGTCAAGGAAATGTGTATTTGCCATACCGAGCTCAGCCGCTTTCTCATTCATCATATTGACAAACTCCGCCTCACTCCCCGCAATATACTCTGCAATTGCAACCGATGCATCATTGCCGCTCGCCACTGCGATACATTTGATCAGCGTGTCAACCGTCTGTACCTCGCCCTCGTCCAGATAGACCTGTGAACCTCCCATTGACTTAGCATAGGCACTTGTAATTACCTCATCCTCCAACTTAATTCTGCCTTTTTCCAGCGCTTCAAACACCAAAATCAATGTCATAATCTTCGTAATACTCGCCGGACTTCGAATCTCGTCTGGATTTTTCTCAAACAGTATGGTTCCCGTCGACGCCTCCATCAGTATCGCGGAAGGCGACGTCAAACTCACTGCCGTAGAATTTGCAGTGCTGTTCTGCACCTCCTCAGCAAACACTGTGTTTTGTCCCAAAAGGACAACAAGCATCACCACTGCTACAATTCTATCTATTCTTCCTCTGACAAATTTCATAAAGCAGACCTCATACCTTACTTATATGAAATCTATGCCCATCTGCCCCATTATATGACTTTTTCCTTCGTTTCTTCGATCGAGACTACATCTCGTATGCAATCGGGCTGTGCATAAAGAAAGAATATCGCATAACGATATTCTTTTTTCACCAAATTATCTTCCGATTAGCCGATGACAGAAATCAACAATTTCTTCTTTCTTTTCACTCAGTTCTTCCCTGAACTCCTCGTCAATGGACCTGGCAAAATGATAGCTAAAATCAATGCTTGCCATCACAAAAACCAACGCAATCGTCCTGATTCCCCACATCATGGGATATCTGTCCACAAAACTGATGACCTTTTCAAACAGGAACGTGATAATGATAACTGCATACAGGCCCCACGCCAGTGTGCTCTCCAGACAGATCACTCCCTTGTAATTGCAGAACTTGTTATTGTAATCCCACCACACTTCGCCAAAAAGCTTCATCATAAGCTGTGCCACAAGAAACTCAAACGCTGTCGCAAGCAATGCTCCAACTATGTATAATGCAACGATATTGTGGGCAAATGGATGCAATCTAATGTAGCCCAATGTCGCCCCAACCCCATAAATCGGACAGACCGGTCC
>CAMWXA010000297.1 GCA_947178035.1 uncultured Lachnospiraceae bacterium
CCTTATTCAGTTTCACTGGTACTGCATGACAGATAGTCATTGTCACTGATGCCCTTGACCACAATAAATACTGCGGAGAGCACTAAGAGTATCACGTTGAATATGTTTTTCTTTGACAATCAGTATCACCTCGTTTCTTTTTTATTCCAGAATTAGAATATATAACCGAAACAGGGGCGGATATGATATGGCATGAATGGTATGATGATATTAAATGGTAATTTTCCAGATTGTTTTCTTTGAAACTGACCAAACATCTGATACCCATTTGGCTTACATTCAGGACAGGGATTCTTTAAGGCATGCACCTGTCCCAACATATACGGGCATTTAGGGCATGCGGATTTTATCTTGTAAATCAGCTGCTTTACATGTAATAACAGCACCTGCAATCTGATAATGATTAACAATACTTTCATTTTATATCTGTCTTGTCATTTCATACGGAACCTATGGAATCATCTAATGTTCCATTCATTCGCATTGTGACGGAATTTCTATATTTCCAAGATCCTCCAGATTCCGCTCCACAATTTCAATCAATACAAAGCTGCATTCTGTATTCTCCACAAGAGAAAGATCATAAGGTGTGGAACGGTAAAATGCAGCCTGTCCGAACGTTCCGCCCATATATGGAATAAGCGCCCTGCCAAAGCTGTCGCGGTACACAAGTAGCGATCTGTTGTTTCCTTCTTCCGAGGTGGTACAGATTTTCATATCGTCCAGACTACGCATTCTGCCTGTATATTCGTATTCCCTGTAATCGTCATATACGTGCTGGCTCTCAAAGTGCTCCTCTGTCGGGAAAAGAATGTTGTACAGATCCGGTTCGTGGTTTTTTTCTACCACATAATCTGTAATCACATATTGTTCTGACAAACCAAATGCTGTATAGATTTCATTTAGAACAAGTCTTGCGCCTGTATTGTTCCAGTGTGTATCCTCCCGAAAATAAAGAAAACTGTCATTTTGTGCCTTTGCTTCAAGCAGTACGTGGTATGCATCCACAAAAGGAACATTCATTTCTTTCATCCGCTTCTGGAGCAGAGTAAGATTCGTTACTTCTGCCTTTTTTCCAAATCGTACCGGCATATATTCAGGGTAAATACTATTTTTATTTGGTACAATAACAACGAGCGGTTCTTTTCCCTGCTCACGGATATAGCTGCAGGCTTCGCAGAGCCTGACAGATATCCTGTCAATTTCTGTGTCAGATAATCTGATTCCTGTATAATCACCAAGCGTTTCATCAAAGAACATCCACCCTTCTCTTCCAATCACCACCTGATCATCACATGGTGTGCGCAGCAATCCGAATTTCAGCAGGCTGTCTGCCCTGATCAGCTCACTGCGGAAAGCGAAATGCTCCGTTATATATGTCTGCAGTTCTTCAAAATAATCAGCATTCCATGTCCCGTCCTTTTCATGGAATGCCGGATACTCCGACAGAATCCGGTTTTCTGACAGCTCATCCCTGTAAAACAGCATCCCTGTCGAAGGAACCACACAGAAAATCCAGAATACAACAACGTAAATCCACAATCCAATTTTCTTTTTCATCTAAATCCCCCCAGGCCGCATCAGGCGGCTCAAAAAGCAAAGTGTGAAATATGCCGCATTCCATGCATTTTTCGGTGTGCGGCTTAGTACTTCTTGCGAAATGCCTCCGGCATGAGCTTGGGAAGCACTTTCCACTCTATCCCAAATCTGTGCGGAGAATGCCCGTATTTTGGGCATTCTCGTGTGTGATAAAAGTCTACTGCGGAGACTTAATACTTCTCCACGAAACAGCCTTTGCCGTGAGTAGAAATCACAAAAGTGCTTAAAGGCACTTCTCACGCCAACTCCCATCTGCCCGCTTTGGCGTGTGTACAAAATTCCATTTATGAGACATTCCCCATTCCTCTTTCTTCTATATAAAGTGTCAATTAAAATCTAAAATAGATAAACGGGTTATAACTGCCTGAAGCCAGCTCCATGATACACACAGCCAGCAGAACCACAGAAGCAGCATAGAAAACGGTCTCTTTTTTAATCTTTTGCTTCAGCCATCCGGAAACTGGTGTAGAAAGTACTGCCGCGGCAATGGCACAGACTGCATTCCAGGGTGTTAAAATCTTTGCCAGAATCATCATCTCGACCGCTTCCATATGAAAACCTGTAAACATCGCACCGAGAATATGTACTGCCTGCCCCACTGTATCTGCCCTAAAAATCACGAACCCACAGATGACCACAAGCATTGTATAGATATGTGCAAACATCCTGTTTTTGAGTGGAAATACCCCTTTATCTTCCAGTGTGATAAACAGTCCGTGAAACAACCCCCACAATAGAAATGTCCAGTCTGCACCATGCCAGATTCCTGTCGCCATAAATACTATCAGTTTATTCAGCATTGTACGCGCTTTCCCTTTCTGATTACCACCCAGTGGAATATAAAGGTATTCCTTAAACCACGTTGACAGGGAAATATGCCATCTGTGCCAGAATTCCCGAATACCTGTAGAAATGTATGGATACTGGAAATTCTCCTGAAATGTAAACCCGAACATCCTTCCAAGCCCGACAGCCATATCAGAGTATCCGCTGAAATCAAAGTAGATCTGAAAAATGTAGCAGACAGCTGACACCCATGCCGTAAGCATCATATTCATCTGTGTCGTATAGAGTGTATCAACAACATATGCCATTGTGTTGGCAATCAGCAGTTTCTTTCCCAACCCACAGATAAACCGTCTGATTCCGACAGCTGTGTCCCCGATTGTGACAGCTCTGTCTGACAGTTGTTTTTCTATGTCATGATACTTTACAATCGGTCCCGCGATCAGCTGTGGAAAGAACGAAATATAGAGTGTCAGCTTCCAGACATTTTTCTGCACCAGTTCCCTGTCCCGGTATACATCAATACAATAAGAAAGTGCCTGAAAGGTATAAAATGAGATACCAATCGGAAGCACAATTTCAGGATGGGATGGCTGTTCGCCAAACAGCCCCCCTATTGTTTGTATGAACAGTGTCGCATATTTGAATATGCCAAGCAGTCCGAGATTAAATACGACTGCCATGCAGAGAAAAATCCCTGTCCCTCTCTGATGACTGGCAATCAGCCGCGCAATCACATAATTTGACAGGATAGAACCTATCATCAGGATGATGTACACTGGTTCCCCAAATGCATAGAATAAAAGGCTTGCAATAACCAGAAGTGCATTTTTCATTCTTATGCCTGAACAGAAGCAGTACATAATATATACGGCAGGAAGAAAGAAAAACAGGAATATGACGGAACTAAAAACCATTTCTGTTACCTACCTTCCAAACAGTTCTATGAAAGACACTGCATCGCCCTCCATCTGCAGTCCCAGCGTTTTTCCGTCTGTTTCATACAGAAATTCTGTGCCCTCCTCCGTATAACCGCTCCCATATGCCGCAATTACATCCGCTTTCGTACTCCCTATATGTATTCCTGACGGGAGTGCTTCATTGCCTGTAATCTCAATCAGCGTAATACGGTCTGCCCCATTTGTAACATACGTGTATATAGTGATACCCCCATAGATATATATTTTGTCTTCGCCTGCCTCTACACAGCTTTTTGCGGCACTGTATCCATCCGGATCGCCTAACGCTGATACAAAATCACGCATGTCTCCCTGCAGTACAACGGCCGTTCCCCTGACAGATACCATGTAATCCGACACTGACACAGAACCCTCCGCTGCAGACGGCTGCGTTTCTGTATTGGATTGTACTTTCGTTTGTGGTTCTGAATTGGCTGCTGGCTGCGTTTCAGATTCCGTTTCGGATTCTTCTATTTCTAATGTGTCCCCTGTTTTTTGTGATTCTGTCTCTTCCCAAGGCAAATTTGTTTCAGTTTCAGGGGCTGAATCCTGTTCGGTTCTGGAAACTGTCTGCATAACTGATCCTACTTCTGTGTTTGTCTGTGTTTCTTCTATTTTTATATCTTCCATTTCCGTATCTGCCTCTGCTACAGATTCCTGCCGTATTGTCGACACCTCATCTTTTGATGCTCCACACCCCGCCACCATGACGGCAAGTATGGCTGCAGCTGCTATCTGTATCAACTTATTTTTCTGCATAACTGTCCCTCTCCTTTTTTCTGTTATTGGTTATTTTATCAATCCGTCCGTCAGCGTGAAGTATTCTTTCCCGTCGATAACAATACGAAAATATCCATTGCTTGTTATCCCTGTCACCAGAACGGGCAGATCCGGTTCACAGGAAGGACATACCACCAGTCCTCCTCCCGGCTGTGAATAAATGACGGTTCTGTTGGTCGTAAAACACAACTCCTGTATTTCTTTGATTGTGAGCTTTGAGAATACTGGTATATTTTCTGTCGATGTCTGCTGTTTCTGCTGGATCGTCAGAATCACATCTGAGAGCAGATCCACATAAGTTACGTCATTCCAGTGAACGGTGTCAATCATCTGGTCCGGACAGCGCTCTGCGTAAAATTCGGTATAATCCAGAAAACGGTCCGGAAATGCTGCAGCAAGCGCGTTGTTGATCGCATCCTTATGCCTTACGCCGCGGTAGTATTTCTTCATCGTACCGATTGACATGAAATAGCAGTCCGCTTCCGGGAATTCATAATTTATCCAGTTCTGATAAGAATTTGCATAGAAATCACCGACAGCCAGGGAGTCTTCCAGCACGGCATTTGCTCCGTGAAAGGAGATAATATTCCAGTGTGCGATATTGGGATTTGCGTCCATTATCTCATGAATCTTTTCTACCCCCCGTCCCCGGGTTCCCATACCGTCACTGTAGATATAGTTTTTGCTCATCTGTACAAATATCTCTTCTTCGCTGTCGTTTCCCTCAAACACGAAAAACAGATTTCCCATCATGGTAAATGTGTTCGGGGAACCGTCCTGCGTGACGGACTGGCTGCCATCCCATATATAGCCATAAATAACAGGGATTGTTCCGCCATAATCCCATACTCCCCCATTTTCGACTGTCTCAAATCCGACCGCGTGCGATGCGATGGCACTATGGCTCTCCCCCACAAATATGTAACCTTCCTCATGGTAAATCCCGTCACTTCTGTATACGGTCAGTGCACTGGCTGTTAGCCCTGACTCAAATAACACTGCAAGCAACAGTACCACTGACACAGCCACCTTGAATGCTTCTTTTTTTCCCATATGACCCTGCATGTTTTTTCCTCCCCTGACATTACTCAATTTCATTTTCTTTTCGACGTTTGTTCAGCAGCCTCTCTATTGCTGTTGCCGAGTATCCTCCAGCCCTTGCGATTTTAGCCCGCTCATGTCTGCTCGGTTCCTTTTCAGCAAGATCCGCAATAAATTCCGGGCGGTACAGCCGCATTGGACAGTCGATTTTATCCCCATGATAATGTTTAAACAATTTCAGCATTGCATCACGTCCGATAATGTCAAAAAGTTCTAAGTAACTGTCACTCAGAGCTTCCGCTTCCCTGCCGTCAACCTGAAAAGACTCATA
>CAMWXA010000298.1 GCA_947178035.1 uncultured Lachnospiraceae bacterium
ATACAGTAGCGGCAGCCTGTACATCCATTCTGCACTCTGCTGTGCAGCGTGTCTGCCACCTTCTCAATCACCGCCCTCTCCTCGTCACGCAGCGGCTCAAAACTGCCAAAGGTCGAAAGATTATCCTCCACCTGCTCCATTGTCGACATGCCGCTCAGCACGACTTTCACATTGTCAAAACTTCCGGCATAGCGCAGGGCCCATGCGGAAGCAGACGCCTCTGGGCGCGCTTTCCTGAACAGCTCATCGATTCCCTCCGACGGGAGCTTTGCGAGCAATCCGCCCTTTACAGGCTCCATGATCACCATGGGAATGCCAAGCTTTTCGGCAAGCTCTACACCTTTTAGCGTCGCCTGCGAGTCTCTGTCCATATAGTTCATCTGAATCTGGCAGAAATCCCATTTGTATGAAGTGATGATCTCCTCAAACACCTCATAATCGTCGTGAAACGAAAAGCCCAGATATTTTATTTTTCCTTCCGCGCGAAGCTTTTCACAAAACGCAAGGATATCAAGTTCCTCCACTTTCTTCCAGCTCTTACGATTCAGCGCATGCATCAGATAAAAATCAACATAATCCTTTTGTAAACGGTCCAACTGCTCCTGAAAAATGCGCTTCGCGTCCGCGACTGCCCTGACATTCCATATAGGCAGTTTCGTCGCCAGATAATACGAATCCCTTGGATACCGCGCAAGTGCCTTTCCTGTGACCACCTCGCTCCTGCCGTCATGATATGGATACGCCGTATCAAAGTATGTAACTCCCGCCTGATACGCTCTGTCAATCATAGCCAGCGTTTCTGCCTCATTGATGCTTCCATCTGCATTTGTCGGGAACCGCATACAGCCAAACCCCAGCAGAGATGTGCTGATTCCCAGATTTTCCATTTTCCTGTACTCCATAAAAGGTCCTCCTTTATCATTCTCACACGCCAATTGTGCAGGCTTAGTTATCATACAGCACTGCCATATCTGCCAGCAGTCTGCCTGTATGTGTCATCATGAGCTCTGCCTCTTTCTCTATTAAACCATACTTTTTGTATTTTAGCACGAAATTTGGCGTCCCTTTTGCAGAAAATTCCAAAACGCCCTTGTACTTTGCCATCAGGTCGGGAAGCCGCTCGACATGGACGGGCGCATAGGGCTCCATGAAAAATGTAATCTTCCCCATTTTTCCTCTGATCTCTGTCACAAAACGCTTGTGCGCAGTCACTCGTATCAAGGATATTTGTATCAGATTTTCAACCGACTTGGGCACATTTCCGAAGCGGTCTTTCAGCTCTTTTCTCATGTCATCACACTCCGCCTCATTCTCAAGGCTTGCAATGCGCTTGTAAATATCAAGTTTCTGGACCTCGTTCACGATATATTCCGGCGGGATAAAAGCATCGACATCCATATCGACATAAGTGCCGAAATCCGTGTCCACTTTTTTGCTTCCTTTCAATGTCCTGACAGCCTCGTTGAGCATCTTGCAGTACAGATCATAGCCGACTGCCTCCATATGTCCATGCTGACGCTCTCCCAGAAGGTTTCCGGCCCCTCTGATTTCAAGGTCTCTCATGGCAATCTTGAATCCGCTCCCCAGATCTGTAAATTCCCGTATCGCCTGCAGGCGCTTCTCTGCCACTTCTTTGAGCATCTTGTCTTTTTTGTACATTAAAAACGCATAGGAAGTGCGGTTTGAACGCCCCACACGCCCTCGCAGCTGATAGAGCTGTGATAATCCCATCGCATCGGAATCATGGATGATCATCGTGTTGACATTCGAGATATCCAGTCCTGTCTCGATGATTGTCGTTGCCACCAGCACATCAATCTCACCATTGATAAACTGAAACATAATTTTCTCAAGCTCGTGCTCCTTCATCTGTCCATGGGCAAAGGCCACGACAGCCTCCGGCACGAGGCGCGCAACCTGATTGGTGATCTCCTCAATATTGTTGATGCGGTTGTACACATAATACACCTGTCCCTGTCTGGACAGCTCACGCACGATTGCCTCGCGCACCATCTCCTCATTGTACTCCATGACATACGTCTGTATCGGCTGACGCTCCCCAGGCGCTTCCTCCAGGACACTCATGTCGCGGATTCCCACAAGGCTCATGTGCAGGGTTCTTGGAATTGGCGTCGCCGTCAGTGTCAGCACATCCACATCTTCCTTCACTTGTTTGATCTTCTCCTTGTGGCGCACGCCAAAACGCTGCTCCTCGTCGACAATCAAAAGTCCCAGGTCCTTGTACTGCACATCTGCGGACAACAGCCTGTGTGTGCCGATGATGATATCCACCAGACCCTTCTTTAATCCTTCAATTGTCTTTTTCATCTCACTCACAGTCCGAAACCGTGAGAGCATCTCCACACACACCGGAAAATCCTTCATGCGCTGCAGGAATGTGTTGTAGTGCTGCTGTGCCAGAATTGTCGTGGGCACGAGGTATGCGACCTGCTTGCCATCCTGAACCGCCTTGAATGCAGCGCGTATCGCAATCTCTGTCTTTCCGTACCCCACATCACCACAGATCAGCCGGTCCATAATACGCGGGCTCTCCATGTCACTCTTTGTCGCCTCTATCGCAAGCAGCTGGTCGCCGGTCTCCTCAAACGGAAACATCTCCTCAAACTCCTGCTGCCACACGGTATCTTTGCTAAAGACAAATCCCTGCTTCTGCTGCCGGACTGCATACAGTTCCACAAGATCTTTCGCGATCTCATTGACAGCGGTCTTTACCCGCGATTTCGTCTTTACCCACTCCTGTGTGCCAAGCTTATTTAATTTCGGCTTTTTCGCCGCATCGGAAGAGGCGTACTTCTGAATCACGTCAAGCCCCGTCGCAAGGACATAAAGATTGCCGCCGTCGCGGTACTCAATCTTGATATAATCCTTCACAACCTTGTCTACCTCGACCTTTTCAATCCCCTTATAAACACCGAGACCGTGATTTTCATGGACAACGTAATCCCCGACTTTTAAATCCGAAAAGTTCTGAATCTTCTGTCCCTCATAGGTCTTTTTCTTCTTTCTGCGCTGCTGTTTCCCAAAAATATCCGTCTCCGATATCACGACAAACTTTAACAGCGGATACTCATATCCTTTCAAAACAGAGCCGTGGTAAGTCATAATCTCCCCTGGCTGCAAAACTCTGTCCGGGTCCTCCGAATAAAAGGCCAGAAGCCCCTCGTCCATGAGATCTGTCGCAAGGCGTTTTGCGCGCGTCGCCGAGGCGGACAGCAGAAGCACACGATATCCCTGCTTCTTAAAACTGTTTAAGTCCTTCACAAGCTCTGCAAAACTATTATTATAGGAAGAAATATTTCTGGTATTGACGGCAAAACGGTTTGCAAACCTGATGCCAAACCCCTTGAACTCCATGGTAGAAAGCGCAAGAATCCGCTCATCTTCCAGTTTTGCCATCACCTCCTGCACAGAAAAAAGCACATTCATCTGTCTGGGCAGGATATACCCCTTCTCCACCCTGTTTGCCATACTCTCCCGGAACTCCAGCTCCACAGCCCGCGCGTGCTCCTCGATGCGCAGCGGCTCATCGAGATAAATACAGCACCTCCGGTTCTTCAAAAAATCCGTAAAGGATATCGTGTCCTCATAAAAATACTGGATATAACTGTCGAGGTTCACAAGATTCTGAAACTGTGTCACCTGCTCCTGCAAGTCCCTCACCGCCGTCTCAAGCCTGTGTGCCTCCTCCGGCTTTGTCTGCTCCCGGAAATGCCTTGCCTGCGCCTTACAATCCTGCTCAATCTTGTGAAAACCTCTGTCAAGTACGGACTGCGATAAGATCAGCTCCGCCGCCGGATAAATTGACACTTGTGTCATATTTTCCTCAATAGATCGCTGGCTCAGCACATCAAACGTGCGGATTGACTCAATCTCGTCCCCCCACAGTTCAATGCGGACAGGATTCTCCGATGTCAGGTCAAAAACGTCAACAATTCCACCGCGTATCGAAAACTGTCCCGGCGCCTCCACCTGGTAATTTTTCTCGTACCCCATCGCCACAAGTCTCCGCGCAAGCGCCTGCTCCTCGACGATGCTGTCCCTGCCAATGTGGATGATATTGTCCTCCAACACGGACAGCGGTATCTGATGTGCCATCAGGGCAGCAAAAGTCGTGACAATTGTGACCGGACTGCCCTCGAGCAGCCTGCGCTGTACTTCGATTCTCTCTTTTACAAGCTGATTGCCATGCACGTCCGCCTGATAAAATATCAAATCTTTTGCCGGATAAAAATACGACTCGCGGCAGTAAAGCCGGCAGTCCTCCAGAAGCTCCCGCGCCTTGATATCGCTGTAGGTCACGATCAGCTTCACGTCGTAATTCCTGTCTGTGCCAAATACCATATGAAGCTTCTGGGAATCTACACAGCCGCTTACGCTTGCCATTCCACCCTCTTTGTCCAATGCTTTTGTAATCCCCTCGTACTCACCAAGCTCCCTGAGTGGTGCCAATAATGTGTTCACAATTGGTTGTCCTCCCTATCTATGTTAAATTTATCAATTCATCAGACGTTATCTCTATGGCGCAGCATCTTTTGGATTCTTTTTCACATTATATTTGTTCATCGCCATGTCTACCCCGCCCTCGAGCATCAGATTCACTGCACCATCCACTTTCTCAAGACTATCCTTCATCACTTCCAGCTCTTCCCTGCTGAAATGGCCCAGCACATAGTCCGCCAGATCATATCCCTTTGGCTTCCCGCCAACGCCAATCTTGATGCGCAGAAACGTGTCATCTCCCAGATTTGTGATAATATTCTTGATACCATTGTGTCCCCCTGCACTGCCTTTCTTGCGGATGCGCAGCTGTCCGACATCGAGGCTGATGTCATCGTAGATCACAATCAGCTCACTCGCCGCATCTGCCTTATAATAATCTATGACGGCCTTTATCGCCTCACCACTCAAATTCATATATGTTAACGGTTTCACAAGCACTACTTTTGTGCCATTTATCGCACCTTTTCCTATCAGCGCTTTGTGTCTGCAGTCCATCACGCTGATATTGTACCTGTCAGCGAGCGCGTCAACCGCCATATAACCAATATTGTGTCTTGTGTTTTCGTATTCCTTTGTAGGATTTCCCAGTCCTGCTATAATAACCATCTTTTTATCTCCTGTCCTGATATCTTCCGACTCTGCTCTGCCGCGAAACTGCCAAAGCTGTTTAAATCTGTTTTCGAACCACCGCATACTCGTCCCCATTTCTATAATAAGGACAATTCTTGTAATGTCCTTCCATCACCCGCACCATGTCGTCCTCGTCCATGCTGGCTTCACAGTAATAACAATCGTCTGTCCCGTCATATCCATAATATGCGCAGGTATCACAATTTGAACTCTCCATTTTATCTGATTTCTCCTATCTGTTTTACCATTTCGCTTCCTTCCTCCCGCTGCATGCATCAGTCCATGCAAAAACCGCTGACGCAGGAAAACCCATACCAATTTCAAACACGTCTTAGGAT
>CAMWXA010000299.1 GCA_947178035.1 uncultured Lachnospiraceae bacterium
ACTCTTTTAACAGCTTTGTCTGGTAGTCATTATTTTCTGCAAATTTCAGGATATCAGCTCCATGCACCATACAGGCATGTAATAATTCACTCCTGTCTGTCCTTCTATGCCCATGACTACCTGGAATGCTATCCTGTCATCAAATTGATTTTGATAAAGTTTTTGACACTGAAGTCAATTTCTCCCATATATTATTCCTCCTGCGTATGTTTACGTTTATTATGACATATGTTCGATATCTTGCGGAAAACTTTTGTTCGTCAATCTGATGTAAAGTATGAAATTGTCAAGGTGCAGAATACAGTATCTATATGTTCCTGTCCGCATCTGCTCTGTTTTCTCCATAGATTTCCACAGATTAGAAGAAGAAAAAGCGTTCACAGTTGTGGCCTAAAGTGTACTTGAGCAGATGGTATGTCCCCTGAACGTTTGTGATAATTGTGCCAATCGGGTCTGTGACATAGGCGCATGGATGTTGCTGGCTGCATGGAGGGTATAGCCGATGTCTCCAGATCCGGGAATCGGGGTGTTGATGTCGAGGAATATATTTAAATAAACTTTATCTTTTCGTTCAAATATTTTAATGCCTCTTTTGATATACACTCTTCCAAGCAACTACGGTTAAAATATGCTGTATTATCACGACTCCAGCATATATTTTCCCTAATTACCTTTGCTGGTGAACCAGCAATAATCTGATGATGTTCAAATACACCTGACGTAACTGCATTCGTTCCTACCACAGAGCCTGTACCAATTACAGCTCCTCCCAGTAAAGTCACACCATAAGCGATCCAGACATTGTCCTTTACCAGAATGTCTTTTGAAAAATTAACCCGTTGATGTGTTTCGATATCAAAAATGTGATGTGCATCATGTGTTCTCAATACAACCTCATTTGACAACAAACAATCTTTTCCTATTTGAATTTTGGAATCTGCCAAATAAAACTTTGCACCAAGGATCTCCGTGCTCTCACCAATACTACAAAAACCATTGTTTCCAAAATGAATATAAAGATTTCCTATCAAAACATTCTTGTCAATATGCAAAACATTTCCATATCCCTGAAATGTCACTGTGAAATTATCTGAAATGGAACATTCAAACTCAATCCGGTTCCTTTTCTCATCCTCATATACACCACCAGGATAATTATCCTTCAATATCTTCCCATTCAAAGTAACTGCTTTTCCAATTATCTCGTCCACATGGATATAGTCAACTCCCATATAATCCAGATCCATTTTTATGGATTTATACCCATACAAAGTTCCTGTAAATATGATGACCAATACTTTGCCGATTTTATTAAGATCCTCTCTTCTCACAAGTGCAGTACCATCATATTCTGTTACATCACTTCCATCCCATTTCCTGTCACATAAATAATCCAGCTTTACAATTTTTGAAAGTTCCTCTTTGGTTTTCTCATAGTATTGTCCGATGCCATAACCTATTTTTGCAGAATATTTCTTATCTCTCCATACCCCGCCCATTTTTCTCCCTCCTCAGTTCCTATGCAGTTATAGTTCACACCCAATATCATTAGCTTAAGCCCTTAATAGCCAAAATTGGTGAATACGACACATACGCGTCGTTATGCAGATGGCGGGAATGATTTTTCAAACACGCTCTAGTACAATTTGTTCATCAAATTCCTAAGATAATGGCATTGATTCACACCTATGCCAGTTTTTATCAGCTTAGAATTATAATAAATTTGGCGCATGATTCCCGTTACTTTGACGTGGTGTGAAAAGTAACCCTATGCACTATGTAATAAAGTTTTTGTCAGCATACACCACCTTGTACTGGCTGCTGTTTTTATAAAAAAATAAAGTAATCAGCCGTTCTGAGATAAATCCCGGATACCGATTCAAATATACATCTTCTTTTACACCACCGTGCTTTGCAACTGCATCTAAAATTGGAAACATCCAGCTGCATAAATCATCCAAGATTTTCCTGCGCATGATAAACATATTACAGGGGGAATACAGGCTCTCTGAAAATACCTTTCTTGCTGCTTTGTAATCATCCGGACTGTTTTCTTCAAGATACTTCATCAGGAATTCCCAGTCTGCCGGGTCATGGCGCTCCTTATAGTTTTCTTCAATATTAGGATAAACAAAAGTTGGTACTGGCAGTATTACATCAATTTCATTTGTATGCATAATCTCCTGCCATTCATCAGGAAGAACAAAATGCCTTCTGTAGTGTGAAAGTCCTACGATGTCCTCTTTTGCGTGTTTCCATATCCAGTAAAGTGCTGTCAGCTCGCAGTACTGACGGTTTTTTACGGAAATATTTTCCCCTTCACAGTCTGTCAGTATATTCGACGATAACCGTTTTGTAGTCAGTGCTGCTCCTACCTGAATCGCTTTTTCGTAATCGGGACATGCATATTCCGTCTGCAGAGGCTTATCGCAGACAGACTTTGCCATGTATACAGCACCCTCCGGCTGCTTCACTGGCAAATCAACAATTTTGGTAAAACTTCTGTGTTCCTGCGCATAGTATTTCCTGACATATGCATTGCGGAGAAAGTTGTCAACATCAACCGTGACGGGAAAGACCGTTTGAAATCCTAACTGATGCAGTGTTTCCTGGATTGCTGCATGGCTGATACCTTTTGTCGCTATAAAAACAGGGAACTCTATATGTAACAAAGCACTTTTTTCCAGTTTATAAACTGGAACCTCCTGTATAAAAACATCATTTTGTGACAGCTCATCAACAAGGTATGCAGCTATAGACACATGCGGGTATAAAAAGGATAAATAGCCTGTCAGCGTTTTCGCACGCGACTGTGCTCCAACAATATAAACTTTATTATGCTGAATCAATGTTTCCTCAATCATGCCCCCAACCTCTCCGTTTTCCTTTTCCTAAATGTGTTCAGGCTGCAATAACACTTTAAGATTCTAAGTAAATTTCTAATATAGAATTATCTTCGCTTATAAAGTTCTCCGTAAGCCATGTCATCTTGTTCTGTTTGAGGCCTTTTTCTGCCAAAAGACCCTTAATTCCATCCGCGGCTGCCTTACTGCTTACTGCCACCAGCAGAACATCATATTCCTCCTGCCTGTCCACAATCTCATCTGGCGATATGACAGGAAGTCCCATCTGCTGATATAGCAGACACTCTTTATCAGCCCATATTACAGCGTATCCTTTATCCAGCGTCTGCAGATACTGGTAAATGGATTTTCCCATTCTTCCTGCACCATACAGCGCAATACGGCATTTCAAATCAATCCCCCCAAATGGCAGAAACTTTTTATTGTCTGAATCTCTGTCAAAAAAATCAGTCTGCCTCAGCAGAAGCATTGATTTTGTATACTGGTTCAGCTGTTTCTGCATGATTTCCGAATTTTTTTCAGATTCCCCAAAAACCGTCTTCAAATACAGGATCAGTGCCTTATCTCTTTTCTGACTTGCGGGACTCTGCATACCTGTCATGGAGTTCGGCCGCTGTACATAATGATATCCTGCATAATCTGCAATATAGATGCTTTGTGCATCCAACATATATGGATATGTGACTGCGATATCCTCACCGCAGCGTATCGTTTCGTCCACTCTCATCTGGTGCTTGTCAAGCAGACTTTTCCTGAACAGTTTTGACCAGAGATATGGACGCAGCCTGCACTCATTAAAATCCTTATCACAGAGCATCACAGGAATAAGATCCTTTGTGTCGTATCTGCCATATGGAAGACTGCTCTTTATATGCTTTGACTTTTCTCCGGCGTCTATAAAATGTTCTGTTTCCACCATATCAACCTGATGATATATCATGTCATTCAGAATGCGCTCATAGAAATCGGGTTCGATCCAGTCGTCTCCATCCACATAGCCGATGTATGCTCCTGTGGCAGCACGAAGTCCTGCTTTTCTGGCGCTTACGAGGCCTTCGTTTTGTTGATGGATTATCTTAATTCTGCTATCTTTATTGACATATTCTTTCAGGATATATGGGCAGCTGTCTGTCGAACCATCATCAATACAGATTATCTCTAACGCTTCAAATTTTTGTTGTATAATACTATCCAGACAACGCCGCAAATATTTTTCTATGTTATACACTGGAATAATAACTGATATTTTGGGCATATTCTCCTGCTTTCTTACTATTTGTTAGTGCCTCTGATTATGTTCAAAATACGTTTTGCAACCTTTTCAGATGCATTCCCATCATCATAATTTCCCATTAATTCCATAAATTGGGATAAGCGTTTTAAAAAGTGATCGGCATCAAATGCAGCTATTTTTTCCACCAGTTCTTCATTTGAAGCAGCTTTTATATAGGGCAGCTCTTTCATCGGAATATAAAAGTTCCTATCTTTTAGATAACTATCATAATCTCTTTGGTACAGAAACACTGGACGTTTTGTGAATGAATAATCATACATACAACCAGAATAATCCGTAATCAAAACATCTGCTGCCACTAACAACTCTTGAAAATCCGGATATCGCTCAACTTCCAGATACCTTACATTCCGATCAAAGAAATAATTCATATAACGGTTATCTGGATGTTTGCTTACTGCGCATATAAACTTGCTTTGAAACCTTTTCTCAAGTGCAGATACTACTTTTGCAATATCCAAATCGTAGTATTCATTTGAATAATCCTTTCGGAAAGTCGGTGCATAAAGAACCATTGAAAGCTCGTTATCAATTCCATAATAATGGTATACCTTTTCTCTGATTCCTTCTTTTTTGAAAAAGACATCCTGTCTTGGAAGCCCTGTCCGCATTATTTCTCCTGAATACCAAAAAGAACTTCTGTATAAATCTGTATAGAATTCACTTCCAGAAATAAACAAATCTGCCATTTTAGAATCCCTTTTGGCATTTGCAATATAATAATCAGGAAGTACATCCTCAGCATCCTTTTCCACTTTCTTTATTGGTGCAGCTCCATGCCATGCCTGAATATAATACTGCCCTTCCCGTTTCCTTATATCTGAATTTTTGCGCATATTATCAACCCATACATGTGCCGTTGTCAGCTCATGATAATAATCTAAGGATTCATATTCGACAGTTCGCACTTCACTCGGAAAACCATCGGTCTTATCTGATACAGCCCAAACTATATCCAGTTTCTTGTCAGTATCCAACTCTATCAGTTTTTGTGTAATGTACTTCGGATTACACCCATATCCCATTCCTTTCATATTAATAAAAAGAATTTTATTATTCTGAATAGAATCTGTGTAAAAACTGCTATATAATCCATCCAAAAGTTTTTTCTCATCTACACAATAGTAGTCTTTACATGCATATTCCTGCAGAGTGTTTACAATTTCATTATGTATTATTTTCTGAGTAGCAACTAAAACCAGCACGCCCTCTTCTGAAACAGGGGCATCTTTGACCTCCATAACCTCGATCCCATTTCTCTTATCGGGATTATTTCCCATTACCGATACGATAAAATAC
>CAMWXA010000300.1 GCA_947178035.1 uncultured Lachnospiraceae bacterium
GTACTTCTGTGCCCAGCGTCGTCTTCAGGCCTGTCAGGTTCTTGTCTGCATCAAATGCATACTCTGTATACAGGCTGCCGTTTTTCAGGCTCCTGATGCTGCCGTCCGGGTAGTAGCTGTACTCGGCTGTCACAGTTCCATTATCCGTCACTTTCTCGATTAAATCAAGCGCGTTGTAGGTGTATTCCGTCACTTTCCCTGTCACGTCGCGCTGGGTCGTTAAATTGCCGTTTAGGTCATAACCATATGCAAGCAGTGTCCTGTCACTGGCGCTCTTTTGTCCTAAAAATAAAGTCTCTCATAGCCACTTTCTCCCCATTGTCTCTCCTTGTCACACCCACAGCATTCTCCTATCTCCGGCGGAGCATCAAGTTGTCTGTCAAACCATAAATCCTATTACGAAATTATTGATCAATCCCACCAAAAGGTCCATATATGTTCATCTATAAGACTCGCTGCAATTTCCGAAATCGTTCCCGTTTTCGTTCCCTGGTTCAATCGGTCTGGACAAAATGCGACATATTCTGTCGCCAATATAACAGACACATCACTACTTACTCCCTCTTCAAGGTAGAATTCCAACATGTCATGTCCGAATACTGCCGGCACCGCTCCATACTGTTCATACCAATATTTTGCAACAGATATCATCTCTCCTGGATCCAGACATTCGTTCCATCCCCCCATCGGTATCCATGCTATCAGTTCCCACGGATTCTCAACAGGGATTTGAAGGAGTACAGTTTCTTCCATGTTGCCTTCAAATAGTATAAAAGAAGCAAAATGATTCACTGGTGAAAAAGGAGGGCATTTTCCCATTTTCCTATGAAAAATTTCTTCGTCTTCTTCCATATCTATGTCCTCAATATCACATTTGCTATTCAATATCTCTTTGCCATTATTTCCACAGCCTGCAATCAGCTGCTCCCTGCCTGGCTGGTCTGTTATCTCATACATCAGCTCTTCCTCTGCAATGACAAGTGCAGGATACCAGCCCTTACCTTTACAGTCTGCCAGAGCTTTCAGATAGCTTTCTTCTATCACTTCTGGTTTTGTGTCCCTTGCAAAAAACGTATACGGACAGCCAAAGTGCTCCAAAAATTTTTGTGTTAGGTCATTCATTTGTTTACTCCTCATATGTGCTCAAACCGATGCATACGCTGTTCCCACGCATCCGGCTTCAGGTACACCGTTCTTTCATACTCGACCACAATTGGTTTCAGTAACTGATATAGATCGTCCATCCTTTGCTCTAATACACTTTGTTCTGGCTCCATAAATTCCCCGTTTACCCTGTCCAGGATATCTATCATGAGGTTTTTACCCGCCATACTTGTATTAGTAATTTCTGACGCAGCAATTCTGTTCAAATCTAACTTACTGCAGAAATCAGGGCTTAAGATTTGAATGATGTTTGGGCAGCAGATTCCAGACTTTACTCTTGAAGTAAATGCTGAATTCCACTCTGTGATATCACTGTTCAAAATTCTTGAACTCCTTAGTCTCTTTACAGCATATGGCGCAATCCCTGTCCACGGATTATATACAATATCGTAACCTGCACTTGCAAATTGCACCCTGAGCAGTTTATTTACATATTCCATATATTGATAAACCTTTTTCCACTGCGCTAACTGGTCACATTGAAAAATGAGAATACTTGAATGTCTTCCTTGCCATAAAAGCAAATACATTCTATGCCTCAACAAATGCTCCGCATCTCCTTCCAAAAATTCCACAATATGTGAATTATTATCAAAATCAACATTATCATATACCTTGTGGAATATCTTCTGCCACCCTCCTCGAATATTTCTATATTCATACTCATCATTGACTCTTTTTTTATTAAATTCTACCTGAAATTGTTCAATATAAGTTTTAACAATTTCTTCTACGATTCCTACTTTTTCTACATTTATGGAATCATAGAAATAAAAAACTATGCTTTTTCTAATGCCATACTTTTCATCTTCTGCAAAATTTATCATATTTCCCCCTATTCTCTATCTAATGAATACAAACTATGAAGACTTAATCGAACTTTTCATACCTCTCATCCTGAATTTACGCATATTCCATTTGATAATTCTATTCTGATAATTTAACATTTTATTTATCAGAACAGCACTTTACAACTTTTCATGATTCTTATATGATCAGAATTAAATTTTCAATAATCCTTATTTCCTGATTTAATAGGTGCTAATTTTACTATAGAATACAATATTTGACAATGAAAACAGCTTAAATTTTAGAGTAAATTGTTATTTGTCCTCAAAACACAAAAATATTAGCAAGTCAAGCCAATCAAATTAGAAATACTTATTAAAAACCTCTTGATTAAGCAAATCATTTAAAAGTTGTAATCCGGTGTTAGAAAAAATTATATTAATCCTGAATTATTCATGGCAATATAAGTATCATACAACCTGCCGTAGTTACCATTACAACCACTCCCAATACCCCATTCTGCTACAAAACAGCCTAAAAATGGTCAGACTTCTCCTTTGATAGTTTTTGAAGGTTTATTGTGGTTGTCAAGGTTCGTTAACAGTTGTTATTCCAGCTGTGGTTGCAGGTTACGGCTATTTTCCAGTGTCTCGTAGAATTCTTTCTTGCAGGGACAGCTGCTGCACAGTTTGAAATATTTATATCGTGCTGATTTTACCACTCTTGCAGCTATTTTCAGCTGTTTTAAACGAATGGTATCTATACGCTGTTTTCTCATACTGGCAGCAAGTGCCAATCGTCTAAACCAATTGAATAGATCAGAAGCTAATACATGAATTAGAAGTCGGTTCGCTTTTACCAACTTTGAGGAACTGCTTACAGCCGCAAAGTCAAAACCGCTTTTGCCTTCCTTGATGAAATTTTCCATTTTGCCTCTTCCACAATAGAACTGGATTACCTGATAAGGCTCCATTTCCAGTGTTGTGACAATAAAGGTATACAAATAGAGCATCTGCCCATAAGGCTTTTCAATTTTAACGACCACTCTGCGTAGATGGCTCCATGAGCCCGCCTGATATAGGAACTCACCATACTCGACGGCATAATCCACCTGATTGAATTTCGTTGCACGGTACAACGCCTGGTCTTCATCTTCGGCTGATTCACGCAGCTTCACGTTCTCTTTCAGACGGATGGCATATTTGCAGTTTTTGTCTTCAAGGACTTCATACAGGTCTGGTGACGCAAAACCACTGTCACCACGAAGAAAAAGTGGCGTATTCGGAAAATCTTCAACGAATTCATCCAAAAGAGATTACATAAAAATGTCTGCTCCCTTACTGCAATACATGACGCCATCACGAAGCTCGGCTTTTAGAAGGTCACCGGTTAGTCCATCATAACACAGCAGCAGATGATAGCCATGGGCCTGATAATGATAATTGAAACCTTCGCCTTCCTGATTCCCATAGGTATCAAGAAGAGTGGAGTCTATACCAAAAAGCATGAATTTCGATTTCTTTATGGAATAGATGGCTTTACGGGCAATCTGTCCCAGCTGGACAAGTGTATCTTCATCCATGCGGTTAAAAAAGCGCGACAGGGTAGGCTGGGATGCAAGAGCATCTTTGTCTAAAACAGCTGTCATGACTGGTTCGTTTGTTAGTTCATCTGCACAGTCATCCTCGAAGTATGCACTGACAATTTGATAGATGACCTGCATCAGATTTGCATCATCTTTATGGATGCGGAACCATGCGGTATCATTAGTTCTGAACAAACGATGGAAAAGCTTAACTGCTCCAATTTTATACAGGAACTCTTTGAACAGGAGAAGTCCTGCGTCGGAGGATAAAACGCCTCCGTCAAAATTTATTTTAATGTGGCTATTGCTTTCCAGACTTACAGTGTTTAATGTATCCATATAAAGACCCTTTCTTTGGTTTTGATTTGGAATAGACACCTAAATTTTACCATAGATAGAGGTCTTTTTCTATTCACTTAAAAGGTGAAAAGCAATAAATTATTAAAATACTGTAACTATGCGGGTTTCAGCAGTTGATGCTGTCGTTCCGTAAATAATTCAGGTTAATAGTTTTAAATACAAATTTTGGCGTGTTTCAAAGTCCACAATGGTTAGTTGACAAATTACAGAAACAGACATGTCTTATTATGCTGTATTTATAAGCTTTCCAAGACAATTTGTGAACATGCATTTATCAACCAGATTGAAACACGCCCAAATTTTTATTTATTATACCCAATTGCCTTTGGATTTGGTAAAATTCCTAATGGATCAGTCCAACTCTTCATATCATTATATTGGTTTGTCTTTGACCAATTAATTTGTATGTTTGGATCCGAAGGCTTCAAATCCCAAATCTGGTAATCTGGATCTCCAGCATTCCCCCACTGATAGTCTGGAATTCTGTAATTATTCTTTTTATTTTTATTTTGATTAGATGCAACAGGATTATATATCCTCCCCTCTATTTTTAATTCAGGAAAATTCCTTTCCACACCAGGTGAATTTTTTAAATAATTTTTAACCTTATTATGGAATTTGATACCATACAACCAATCTATCCCATCTGCAAGCATTTTCTGCATTCCACTACTATTCTTAAAATCTTTCTCCACATGCCGCTTTACAGACTTAATTGTTGCTAATGCATCCTGTTTTCTCTGATTTTGATAGTTTTTCCTCGCATTATCAAAGTTCTCGTCCCTGACCTTCCCTGGTGAATCAGGATGATTATGATTCTGCTCATATACCTTTTTCGCATATTCATATGCATCCTCTACACTCATGCCATACTTACGAGCTTCTCGGAATGCTTCTTTCATGCAGTCTGCAAGATAACCACTTGGATCTTCATAATAGACTGGATTATTTGCACAATATGTATACAGGTTTAGCCCATCACCGCGGTAGGTATCCTCCTGGGTGAACCGCGCTATAACTGGGTTGTAGAATCTTGCACGCAGGTAGTACTGCTGGGTTATGGGATCATACTGCTGTCCGTTGAAGCGGAATCGGTTCTCAACTGTCTCCTCACAGACAGTTGTGTTTCCCCATGCGTCGTACTCATAATGGTTGCGGACATCTGTCCCTTCGACCATATGAGTGATGCTACTCATCTCATCAGATGCATAGTGGTAGTAGGTCCTTGCGCTCTCGGCGTCGGACGCGATCAGGTCATAGCCGCGGATGTAGCGGATGACGCTGCTGTCCTTCTCTTCTGCCACAACCTCGTCTCCGCGGAAGATGAACTGTACAAGCCTTCCGTCCTCTTCCATTTCATGCCGTAATCCCTCCGCATCGTAGCGGTTGATCTGCACATGGCCATCGAAAGTCTCTACCTTTTCCGTTCGATTGAACGCATCATAAGTATATTTCGCCTTGTCGTCCCTTAGCAGGTTTCCGGCATTGTCATAGGTGAACTGTGTCGTCACTCCCCCTTTCGTGTACTCGGTCAGGC
>CAMWXA010000301.1 GCA_947178035.1 uncultured Lachnospiraceae bacterium
GGACGATTCACAATAAAATCGTTGAGTTTGCGGATATCGTTGCAGGTAATGGCAAACAGTTTCTTTCCCGGCGAAATCCCGTCAAACAGGCTAAGCAGCGCCGCCTGCGGCTCAATCTCACCCTCCGCTGGCCTGACATCACCAAATGTCTTGTCAAACTCGTCAAACAGTACCATGACGCTCTGATCAATCTCCTCAATGTATGATGCAATTCCTGGTACATACTGATCCACTACAATCACCGGAATACCGCCCTTTATTGCCTCCACTGACAAGAGTCTGGCAAACATTGACTTTCCGATTCCTTTACACCCGCTTAATATCACCCCAAGATTTCGTTCAAACTTCTCATAGGCCTGGAGAACCTTATGCACCTTTTTCATATGTTCCCCGTAGATCTTATCCTCCTTTACCTGCATATCCGCATATTCATCCAGACAAAATCCTGTCATTTTCTCAAACCGAACGATATACGCTCTGGCAGGTAACTCATTGTAAGTCATCACAGTGTCATTATAAATTTCAACCCTTGATCCTATTTTTATCGCCTTCATATGCCCCTCCTGTTCTTTTAAAATAGAAAATCCTCTAACTGATACTTCTGTATCAATTAGAGGGTATCTTATTTTTTACATACTGTCATTGGACGGTTAATCCAATTTGCTTTTAAAATGACAAGATATGATATATAATAATAGTTTACGGCACTATGATTTTACCCGCCACTGCACAAGCCGCCGCTGATTTTGGCGATGCCAGATAAATATTAACCTTGGAAGTACCCATACGTCCGAGAAAGTTTCTGTTGTTTGTCGCGATGACTGTCTCTCCGTCCGTCAGAATGCCGCCAGTTCTGCCGCAGCACAGACCGCAGCTGGGATGCGTAATGATAGCCCCCGCCTCCGCAAGCGCTGCCATTGTGCCGTTTGCCACTGCCTCTCTGTATATCCTGCGGCTTGCCGGTGTGACAATGAGTTTCACAAAGGGCGCCACATGCTTTCCTTTCAGCACTTCCGCTGCTGCCATCAAGTCCTCGAGCCTTCCGTTTGTGCAGGAGCCGATAAACACCTGATCGATTTCCTTTCCCACAAGTTCTGAGACAGGCTTTACATTGTCCACATTGGAAGGACACGCCATCACCGGGACAAAATCCTCCGCCTTGTACGCTATCACCTGACAGTACTGCGCATCCGCATCTCCGGCCAGATCTCTCTCCTTTTCTGTAAGTGTTATTCCACAGTACTCCGCAGTCTTATCGTCCGGTGTAAAGAGCGCACACTTCGCTCCCGCCTCGATTGCCATGTTCGCCATGGACATTCTTGACGCTACTGTCATATTTTCGACCGTATCGCCTGTGAACTCCAGCGCTTTATAGGTAGCGCCATCCGCACCCAAATCACCGATCAGCTTCAATATAATATCCTTTGCCATGACATTTTCAGGAAGCTTCCCTGTGATGTTTACCTTGATCGTCTCGGGCACGCGAATCCAGAGTGTGCCAGTGCCAAGGATGCTTGCCATCTCCGTATAGCCGATGCCTGAAGAAAATGCGCCGACACAGCCGTATGTCGTCGTGTGGCTGTCTGTGCCAAATACGATATCTCCCGGCTTGACATAGCCTGCCTCTGTCATCAGCTGGTGGCAGATTCCGTCGGAGCGGTGGATGTTTTTCATGCCGTACTTTTCCACAAACTCGTTGCCAATCCGGAAATGTCTGGTGTCGTCGACCTGGCTTGCCGGTACCAAATGATCATAAATCAGTACGACTTTGTCCGCGTCCCAGAGTTTTTGAAATCCCATCTCCTCAAATTTCGATGCCACAAAGGGGATAAAGATGTCATGTATCATCACGCGGTCCACATTGACGGTCACGATCTCGCCGGGATGCACAACGTTTCCTATGTTGTTTCTCACGATTTTTTCTATTATAGTTGAACCCATACCTATTCTCCTAAATCTATTTATTCTTCCATGCAAATCCCTTATACCGTAACAGTTCAGCCTTCGGCTTCACTGTTAGCTTATACTTTTAGATTGTTTCGTCTTTGCATCGCCTTTACAAGTCCGCCCGCATTGAGGATATCTACCAGATTCTGCGGAAGCGATGTGACCGGGTACTGTTTTCCATGACATTCTATAAACTCGTTGATGGCAACCGTAATCTCGTCGCCTTCCTTCACATCACCCTGAAGCTTGTCATTCTCAATCAGCAGCAGGCCGTTGTTGATGGAGTTGCGAAAGAAAATGCGCGCAAAGGACTTTGCAATCACGCACTTGATGCCGAGCGCCTTGATAATCTCCGGCGCCTGTTCCCGCGAAGAACCACAGCCAAAATTCTTTCCTGCTACGATAATGTCTCCCTCTTTGATCTGCCCTGCAAGCTCCGGGCGCAGCGGCGAAAACGCATACGGTGCCATATCCTGTACGGTCTTTAACGCAAGGTACTCTGTCGGGATGATGATGTCCGTGTCGATATCATCACCCAAAACCCATATTTTTCCTGTAAATTTATCCATGTTTTTGATCTAACTCCTTTTTTCGTATCATAAAACTGCAGTCTATCGTCGTTATCCGCCGAATATATAAACTGCCCGGCTCGCGAACGCTCATGATATCATATCCGCCGTCGCAATCTCGCCCTTGATTGCAGAAGCCGTCACTGGCGCTGCTGACGCGAGATACACGAACGAAGGCTTGTGACCTGGACGCCCTTTAAAATTGCGTGTTCCTGTGCTGATCAGCACTTCTCCCTCGCCGATGACACCCTGACAGCTTCCCCAGCACACACTGCAGTTCGCATTCATGACAATCGCGCCTGCCTCCATAAAGGTATCGATAATGCCCTCCGCAAGCGCCTGCCGGTACACCTCCGCACTCGCTGGAACCACCAGGAATCTCACAAGCGGATGCACTTTTTTGCCTTTGATCAATTCTGCACCGACTCTTAAGTCCTCAATCCGTCCATTGTTGCAGGAGCCAAGAAATGCCTCATCGATATGTGTTCCCACACACTCCTTCGCATCGACAACACTGTCCACAAAATGCGGCTTTGCCACGATCGGCTTAATCGCTGACAAGTCAATGTCATACACCTTTGCAAACTGCGCGTCCGCATCGCTCTGAAAGACATGCTTCGGCGCCCTTCCATGTGCCTTCAGATAATCAAGTGTAATCTCGTCAACCTCCATCAAAGCAGTCTTTGCACCAGCCTCAACGCAGAGATTGCAGATGGCGATTCTATCACTCATGTTCAGCGTCTTCAAACCGTCACCGCCAAACTCCATCGCCATATAATTCGCACCGTTTGCGCCGATCATCCCTATAATCGAAAGAATCAAATCCCTCGCATAGACACCGTCGTTTAACTTTCCTGTCAGATTAAATTTCAATGTCTCCGGCACCAGGAGCCAGGACTTCCCTGTCACCATCGCATAGAGATAGTCCGTACAGCCCACACCTGTTCCAAACGCGCCGACCGCACCATACGCGCAGGTATGACTGTCCGCACCGAATATCAGTTCTCCGCTCGTGACATGATTCTCCATCATCACCTGATGGCAGACACCGGCTCCCTCATAGAATTTGATGCCGTGCGCCTTTGCGAAATCGCGCATCTTCTTGTGAGATGCCGCCGTTTTCACGCTGTCGCACGGAACATTATGATCCACGATCCACACCAGTTTGCTGACATCCACAATGCGCGGGTTCTTGAGGTTATTGTACATATCGATCGTGAGATGCGTCGGCCCGTCATTGCTCATCAGTCGGTCAAGCTCTACTGTATGAATGTCCCCTGGCTTGACAGACTCCACACCTGCCGCTGCTGCAATAATTTTCTCTGCTATTGTCATTCCCATGTCTCATCTCCCCCTATTCTCTGTTTAACGACGCGATCAGTCCGCCCTGGTCAAGAATGCCCTGCATATATTCTGGCAGTTTCGTGCACTCATACGTCTTACCGTTTACACGCACCACGCCCTCCTGCATGGACAGCTCCATATCATCACCTGCAACTACATTGTCGTACAGATCTTTGCAGACAATCACCGGAAGACCGATATTAATCGCATTTCTATAGAAAATACGCGCAAAGGACTTTGCGACCACCGCCTTGACCCCAAGCGCTTTGAGCACGCTGGGCGCCTGCTCTCTCGAGGAGCCGCAGCCAAAATTCTCCGATGCCACGACATAATCCCCCGGCTGCACCTGTGACGCGAAATCCGCATCCAAAGACTCAAAAGTATGTACTTTCATCTCATCTATTGTGGGATATATAATATACTGTGACGCGATAATCTGATCTGTGTCCACATCCTGTCCAAACTTAAATATCTTTCCCATTGTAATATCCTGTCCTTTCGTGTAATGCAATTTTCATTCCCTTTGTGCTAAGGAACTGTTCCTTAGGGCGTGCAGATGGAAGGAATGATTTTCAAACACGCCCTTGTATAGTGTAACAAATTTATTCTCAAAAAACTAGGATTATTTTTATGGTATCATGCTGTTTTTTTTGTTCCGTTGTGGTATAGTTATACTATAATGTTCACTCAAAATTCATTTATTGAGCCTGATGGAGGTGTATAAAAATGGGCGTATCTTTTCAAAATATCCTTTCCAAAATCTGCAGCTCTGCTATCTTAGCTGGGGTTATCCTCTTTTTCATAGGTGCATACTACTGTGTGATAAAGGCCGGAATCCCCTACCAGGATCCGCCACTGGAACTGCAGATTGAATATGCAGTCAATATGGGCATCGGAGAAATCTTAGTAAAAAACGGGATTTTGATTGCATTTCTTAGCTGTATCGCACACTTTGTTCTGCAGCTGATTTTCAAATATTGTGTCACAGAGAAGAAACTGTAGCCGAAGAGAAAGAACGCGTACATACAAACACTGAAATCACAGAAAGGAAAGATGACAAAAGATGGACAGAGTTTTAGGCGCTTACGGTTATGGAATTGCACTATTTTCATTGCCAGTATTACAAGATTTTCTGAAAACGGAGAAAATCCGATCAAAAAAGCTGCTGACCAAATTGCAGAAAGACAAGGAGCTTTATTTGAAAACACAAAAGCAAGGAATCCTGTTTCCCATTGTGCAGATTGATGCCGGCGGATATATCGTCAAGCTGGACGGATTCGATGAATCATTTGACGAGGACTGGGATCTGAAGTTAGCATATGACGGCTTTAATATCGATATTCGGGAAAGTCTCTGCATCTCCGATCTGGAACCGCTTGATTTTTATAACGCTGATTCATTTGACAAATATGAAAACTCCTCCCAAACGATGGACGGCCAAACTTATTATAATAGTTTCAAATACGATGTACCCTCTGGAAAATACTTGATATCTGTGAAAGGCTACGCGCGTAAAAACGCAGCCGGACTTTTTTCATCATAAAAACGTCCCGAATATGGGTTTCTGTTCT
>CAMWXA010000302.1 GCA_947178035.1 uncultured Lachnospiraceae bacterium
TCAAAGAGCCAGTCATGCTTGACATTGTGGTTAATTGTCAACTGGGGAGAGCCTGCCGCTTCTTGGAAACAAGTACGCATTATCAACTAGAAGATGGAGATAAGCGGATGGGCGGCAGGCAGTCGGATAGCCTCATAGTACCATAGAAGCTGGGTAATGCCAGTGGAGGGGATTCCAACACAAGTCAGACGCGGAGAGATATTATGCCACATTGAAGGAAAGGCTGGGGAAATTCAATCTTGAACTTGAGAAAAGCAAGAGCCGACTGATTGAGTTTGGAAGGTTTGCGGAGGGCAACAGCAGGCGCAGAAATGGTAAGAAGCCAGAGACATATGATTTTCTGGGTTTTACTTTTTACTGTGGGAAAGGCAGGAAGAGTGGAAATTTCTGTGTGAAGCTGAAAACGAGCAGAAAGAAATACGCACAGAAGTTAAAAGCCATGAAAGTATGGCTGTATGCCAATAACGACCTGCCTGTGAAGGAACTGA
The DNA here is from genome assembly GCA_947178035.1 of uncultured Lachnospiraceae bacterium. Lineage (GTDB taxonomy): Bacteria > Bacillota > Clostridia > Lachnospirales > Lachnospiraceae > COE1. The sequence continues at coordinate 489 of CAMWXA010000302.1, forward strand.
TAGAGAAGCTGAATAAGAAACTGGTAGGACACTATAGGTATTATGGAGTCTCCTATAATGGCAAGAAGCTGGGTGCTTTTCTGCATTTCACCCAAAGATATCTGTGCAAAGCACTGAACAGGCGAAGTCAGAAGAAAAGCTATACATGGGATGGATTTGCTGACATGCTGAAAGTTTATCCCTTAGCAAAATCAAAGATTTATGTGAGGTTATTCTAAAAGCGAATGTTATTATGAGGAGCCGTGTGCGTGAAAGGCGCACGCACGGTTCTGTGAGGGGCTTGCGGTGTGAGCCGCTTGTCTACTCGACTGTAGAATTGTCAGGCGAAAATAAATTCTGTAATCATATACAAGAATATGCATTGTATTTAAAATTTTAAGTAGTGGGAACACTTTTCCGAAAAGGGAGTTTTCTAATAGTGAGGAGATTGAGCTTTATTTTTTGGCGGTTATAAATAATTGTGATGAGTTTTATGAGAAAATTCATAACAATCAAATAATGGCTGGTACAGCATTGGATTGATTATTGTCGGGGTGCCATATATAATATACTCTGCGATTGCTGGATATGTGAGTAATTTTATCAGTGGTGGTTCTGGCATTCGGTATACCAGAACCACCACTGTAAATGCTAAAAGTGATTCCACATTGGAGACAATCTTGAACAATGCACAGCTGAACCCAGAATCAGCGAAAGCAAATATATGTTTGCATACAAGAATGACAGTTCTTATGAAGAACTGTGGGATTCTGATGCGTTTGACGAAATCCTGAACGCATACACCAATTCTATTTAGTCAACCATAACGACCTCGGAAATGACAACATATCAAAAAGTGAAAGCCTGTTATGACTGGATTATAGAGACATATAATTATAGTGACCGGGATGACAGCTATAGACTCATGACTTGTACGGGATATATGACTGCATTTGTATAGCTCACGAGGGCAATTGGGCTTGAGAGTTACTATGTATATGGAGATACTACTAAGCAGTGTTCTGTACATTATTTGCGAGGCGGCAGACATCGGAATCAACACCGACTTCGCGCGTACATACACCGCAGACCAGGCAGGTACACGGCGCGTGTGGGGATCAGTGAATCTTGCCATGCGCAGTGCGCGGAAGCAGGATTTTGACGTGAATGACAGAAGCACCAGTGCATATATGGAAACAATGTGTGCCTTGGATGAAGTTGAAGAGGCTGAAGCCCCAAAATCCAAACGCAAATGGTTTCGGAAAAAATAAATGGCGGGATCAATGTTTTCATTTCTCAAATTCATGGTTGTATAAAGAAAGTATCAATGATAAAATGGAAAAGACAACTATTAGAACGTCAGCGAAAGAGGCAGTGTATGGAAGAATATGTTCAGGAAATGGTGCAGGATGACGGCGTGGATGACGCCGGCACAATAAGATATGATGGCGAAGACGAAGATAAGGCTCAATGTGTCTATCCAGCTTCCAGGATAAAAATTGACAGAGTACAATTTTCCATATTTGAATTGAAGCGCAGATATGACAGAGGATTGCTATGTCTCGACCCGGATTTTCAGCGGAATTATGTATGGAAGCAAAAACAAAAATCAGAATTGATCGAATCTGTCATTATGGGAATTCCGCTTCCGTTAATCTATCTTGCGGAGACAATGGAGGGGAATCTGGTTATTGTGGATGGCAGACAGAGACTGACCACTTTTTTTCATTTTATGGATAACCAATTTCCGCTGAATGGGCTGAAGATCCTGCCAGATCTGAACGGATGCAGATTTAAGGATTTTGAGGAGGATAAATCCAAACGTAAGTTTGCAACGGACATCGAAGATTTCCAGCTGGTGATCCAGATCATAAAATATCCGACACCTGACAGGGTTCGGTTTGACATTTTTGACAGGGTAAACAGGGGAGGGACTCCATTAAACAATCAGGAGATGCGCAATGCATTATATCAGGGAAAATCGACGAAATTATTGTATGATCTGGCGGAATGTGAAGAGTTTCAACGCGCGACAGGAAATTCGATCAGTCCTGTTCATATGAAGGATCGGTACATTATTCTGCGGGCTGTCAGTTTCTGGATGTGGAAAGAAGGGAAACTAAAAAACAGTGATGGTGAAGACGTCAAATACCGAAGTGACATTGAAGAGTTTCTTGGCTGTGCAATGGAGCAGTTAAATAAGGCTGGTGAGCAGGAAATTGCCGAGATTATGGATATATTTCGTGAAGAAATGACAGTGATATATGATATTTTAGGAGCGGATGCTTTCCGGATTTCGACGGACAGCGGGAGAAGAAGACCAGTCAGCATGACCTTATTTGAAAGTCTTTTTTACTTTTTTCGATTGGTTTTGAAGGATGATACAGCATTTGAACCGTCGGAGATCAAAAAGGCAGTGGGAGAAATGATGGAGGACAGTGTATTTCTGAACGCATTGACTTATAATGTTGACAGTGCAGTTCATGTCGGGGAACGCTTCAGGGTGGTTACCCAAAAGTATAAGGAGTTACTGGATGTTAAGTAGAATATTAGTAGATGGCTATAAGAGCATTGACCGAAGTGAGTTGGAACTATCTAATTTTACATTGCTGGCAGGAGTCAATTCCGCAGGAAAGTCTTCTGTCATTCAGGCTATATTGAGTGTCAGTCAGATGCAAAACCAGATTGGACTGTATCATAAATTGGAACTTGGGCGTTTTGCGGATATCAGAAATAGTATCAAAGGCAATCGTGAAATCTATTTTGAAATGGATACGTGGAGAGGACAAGAAAAAAAGACAGTGAAAGTGACGCTGACGCAGAAAGGCGACAGGGTAGGAGTTGATATGCAGAAACCACGGTATAATATGGTTGATTATGTCCTAAGAGAGAGAATTGTCTATCTTTCTGTGGAAAGAGTCGGGGTTATGCGGACATATGAGCTGAACACGCAGCAGGAACGAGTCATTGGAGAGCGGGGGGAATATGCATACTCTTATCTGGCATTGTTTGGTCAGGACTCGATACCTGAGGAAGAATTTGCCTGTAAACCGGAAAAAATAGGTCAGAGTCTTAATAATCAGGTGAATTATTGGCTGGAATATCTGATGGGATTTAATGTGCAGACGAATATTGTTCAGGACGTAGACCAGGTAGTAGTTACTTATTCAAATGCAAAGAATAATCGGTATTACAGGGGAAAAAATGTCGGAACAGGAGTGACCTATATGTCAATATTGATTATTGCCGCATTGGCGTGTAAAAAGGAGGATGTTCTGATTATTGAAAATCCCGAAATTCATCTGCATCCGAGGGCGCAGTCACGTTTTATGGAGTTTCTTGCCCATTTGTCAAGTCGGGGACTGCAGGTTATCGTAGAGACGCACAGCGACCATATCTATAATGGAATGAGAAAATGTATTAAAAAGAACGTTTTGCAGAAAGAAAAGGCCGCTGCCTACTTTTTTGAATTAGATGATACGATGCAGACAAAAGTAGAGAGAATTCATTTGAATGATCATGGTGCAGAGGAGAATCATCCGTATGGGATGTTTGACCAGTTCGATGATGATTTGGATGAATTGTTGGGATTGTAGGAGAATTATGGAACTGATACTCAATGAGAAATCGCTTGACGGACAATTTGCTAATTTGGAAGAATTTTTTCGAACATTACCAGAAATGGGCAGAAATCTGAAAATACTTCAGGAAAAAAATATTCTATTGTATAAGCATAGCTCGCTCTATTCAAGAAAGGTTACACAAGACATGACATTGCTGGATTTGCAAAACAGCAGAGGCAATATTTTGCCAGTCTATAGAGACGAAGTAAGAAGATGGAAAAGAGAGTTGGCGGTCCTTACAACCAATCCACCATTTTGGGATTCGGAAAGTCAGGAGTGTGAAGATTCTATTTCTGAGGCTGCAAGACGCGGAACAGACGTCGTTTCTTTTCGACATTCGAAGTATGAAGACAGAGCATTAGAAGTACTCAAATGTGATGGCAGCGCACAGATTGTACATTCTGCAGTGTCGACGAGATATCTTGTGGATATTTTAAGAATGCATAATGCGGTTGATACACTCTTTTATCTGAAAAAAAGATACGCAAGCGGAAGACTGGTATTGGAGCAATTGGATACAGACACAAAGAGTGTAAGTTTCTTACAGAAATCAGAACTGGATGAATTAGTTACGGCATTAGACCGATTTGAAAGCATGGACTCATGGACAGAAATATGTAATGATAATTTTTTCAATTATAAAAGTTATCAGCCAGCATCGAAAAAGAAAGATTATTTTGCCAAAACAAGCTTTGAGGACAAAACAATCGATAAATTCCGATGTGGTCAGCATTCCCAGGTGAGATGTTTTGGCTATCGTGAGGGTGACAAGTTTTATGTGTTGATGATAGAGAGGGATCATCGTGTGAGTGATACAGGCTGACTAAACAGAACGAATTTCCCTCCGAAAATTAATTCTATATTTTCCATACACGTTTCATGCCTTTTGCAGCTCACGGATAATAGAAAGAAGTTTATCCGGTGAGCTTTTTGATGCCCTCAAGATCTTTCTGGTCGGTGCAAAGCTGACAGTGCGAATCGCGGACTGCAACCAGGCTGCGGTTCAGTTATAATATTGTCATGTTCTTGACCGGTGCGGTTATGTTGATTTCAGTTTCATAATACGGCACCATATTTTTGACACTGCTCTTTCATACAGATGCTTTGTTCCACAATATACACTGCACCCTCTTGAAGCTCTTCATCTGACTTATAATATGTATAATCTTTTTCCGTGTCATATCTCTTCTGAATTGCGAACCGCTCTTCCGGAGTCACATCAGACGTAAGGAAATAGGCAATATCGCAGTTTGCCCCATGTATATATTTCATGTAATCCTCTGGCAAAAGCTGATACATAT
>CAMWXA010000303.1 GCA_947178035.1 uncultured Lachnospiraceae bacterium
TCTCTTGTAGGCAATCTCCTCGATACAGGAAATATAGAGCCCCTGCCGCTTCTGAAATGCGCAGACAAAATCCGCAGCGTCGAGAAGTGAATCGTGATTTCCTGTGTCAAGCCATGCGAACCCGCGTCCCATCGTCTCAACTGTCAGCATTTTGCGGCGCAGGTACTCATTGTTGATGCTTGTAATCTCAATCTCGCCTCTCGCGGATGGCTTTACATTTCTGGCAATCTCAACGACATCATTGTCGTAAAAATAGAGACCCGGCACTGCATAGTTGCTCTTGGGCTTTTCCGGCTTCTCCTCGATGGAGATCGCTTTTCCATCCTTGTCAAACTCCACAACGCCATACTCCCTCGGATCGCGGACGTAATATCCGAATATGGTAGCACCGCTCTCCCTGGCTGCAACGCGCTGCAGGAGCTTAGAAAAACTCTGCCCATAAAAAATATTATCGCCAAGCACCAAAGCCACCGAATCTTTTCCAATAAAACCGGCACCGATAATAAATGCATCGGCAAGTCCCCTCGGCTGCTCCTGCACTGCATATTCCATGTGAAGCCCGAGCTGTTCTCCCGTACCAAACAGCTCCTGAAATGTCGGAAGATCGCGCGGTGTCGAGATAATCAAAATATCCCTGATTCCCGCAAGCATCAATGTCGACAGCGGATAGTAGATCATCGGTTTGTCGTAAACTGGCATAATCTGTTTTGAGATCGCCTTCGTCAAAGGATAAAGCCTTGTCCCGCTGCCGCCTGCTAATATAATACCTTTCATTGCTTACATGCTCCTTTTCTTTTTACCATGTGCAGACTGCCCTGCGCATAATATGCCAAAGTGGGAACGCCCTACCCTTCGGTACTGACGTTCCCTATTCCATAACTGTCTAAAATTATTTGTACATCTCAGCATAGTACTTTTGATAATCGCCGCTTGTGACGTTTTTCATCCATTCCTCATGTTCAAAGTACCACTGAATCGTCTGCCTGATGCCATCCTTAAACATCGTCTCGGGCTCCCAGCCGATCTCCGCCTTGATCTTATCCGGCGCGATCGCATAGCGCCTGTCATGTCCTTTTCTGTCCTCAACATATGTGATCAGATCTTTGGAGACAAGCTTTTTCCTTGGATCTTCATCAGAAAGCTGCTCCTGGAGCGTCTCGAGAATGATGTTGATAATCTCTATATTTTGTTTCTCATTGTGGCCACCGACATTGTACGTCTCAAACAATCTGCCCTTCTCCTGAACCATATCGATCGCCTTTGCATGATCCTCGACATAGAGCCAGTCCCGCACGTTTCTGCCATCTCCATACACTGGAAGTTTCTTTCCCTGCAGTGCATTGTTGATAATCAGCGGAATCAGCTTCTCTGGAAACTGGTATGGTCCATAATTATTCGAACAGTTCGTGATATTTGCCGGGAACTGATAGGTGTCCATATAGGATTTCACAAGCATGTCCGAGGATGCCTTGCTCGCAGAGTAGGGGCTGTGCGGCGCATATGGCGTGGTCTCATAGAAATACCCGCCATCCTCCTCAAGGGAACCATACACCTCGTCGGTCGACACATGGAGAAACTTCTTGTCTGCCTTGAATCCGCCGTCCGAAAGCTCCCATGCTGCCTTTGCACAGTTGAGCATCACTGCTGTCCCCAGCACATTCGTCTGCACAAAGACCTCCGGGTTTCGAATGCTCCTGTCCACATGGCTCTCCGCGGCAAAGTGCACAACTCTGTCAATGTCATTTTCCGCAAAAATCTTTGCAATCGCATCCTTGTCCGTGATGTCTGCCTTGATAAATGTATAGTTATCCCTGTCTTCGATATCCTTAAGGTTCTCGAGATTTCCGGCATACGTAAGCACATCCACATTGATAATCCTAATCGCATTATCATACTTCCGAAACATATAATGGATGTAGTTCGAGCCGATAAAACCTGCACCGCCGGTCACCAGATAAGTTCTCATCAAATATATACCTCCACAAGAAATTTAATATGCACTTTCTTATTCTATCCTAAAATTGGCAATAATGCAAGCAGGATTATCAATAACCAAGGTAACTGTAATTTAAGTCGACATCTGTATTGATACCACTGATCTTTCCCTTGCTGGAGTACTGCCACATATCATACCTGCCCTTGTAAGTGGGTGTGGCAGAATACTGCGCAAGCCATATCTTATAGCTGCCAATCGCGCCCATATTCAGTTTGTCCTCAAACCACGTTTTTGATGCATAAATTCCCGGCTTATACCCTGCGCTTGCAACAGTCTGACAAAACGCATTGACCACTGCGGTGCGTGTCGCCTTGTCAATCTTGTCTGCCCGGCCTCCGCTGGACTCTGTATCAATGAAAATCGGATATGTGAGATTGTATCCCTTCACAAGACTCACCGCCAGCGAAGCCTCCTTCACCGCCTCAACCTCATTGACTGCCTGCGAGAAGACATACACACCGACCTTCAGCCCGGCCTCCGTAGCGCCTTTGATATTCGTCTTAAAGTTTTGGTCCTCAATCAGCACACCTGTGGAAGATCCCCTGTAACCGCAGCGAATAATGACATAGTCGACGCCGGATGCCTTGACCGCATTCCAGTCAATCGTTCCGTTGTGTCTTGACACGTCGATGCCAAATGTAGAACCATTGACCGATGTCGCAATCGCTCCGTCAGAGCCAAAGTTGTAAGTGACACCCTGGATAATCTGCGTACCTGTCACAACATTTCCATTTTTGTCATAGTAGTAGGTCTTTCCATCGATTGTCTGCCATCCTGTATATACATAGTTTGACTGCACGGCAATATAAAACTCAGAATAATTAAAATAATCTGCATAGACAGCTTCCTTGTAACTTCCATCAGAATTTTTGACGTAGATCTGGTTTCCATTCTTATCCTTCAACTTTGTCGTTGTGTCTGATGCCGCGTTAGAATTCACTGTCACAACACATGTCGCTTGCTTTTGCCCGCCCTGTGCATCTTTCTCCTTTGTCGTCGCCGTAATCTTGACACTTCCTGCCGCCACGCCAGTCACAACACCCTTCTCATCGACTGTTGCCACCTTCTTGTCAGAAGTCTCCCAGGTCACTCCGGCATCAGACTTATAGTTTGCCACCGTCGCGACAAGTGTTGTGGAACCGCCTACCGCAATATACACATCACTTGTCCGGTCAAGTGAAACCGCAAGCTCCGCAGCCGCAGTGACAGTGATTTCCACACTGCATCTGATATCGAGTTCGCTGCCGTCAGCCCCCTTAATGCCTGTAACCTTACCCGTAATGTTGGCTTTTCCGGCTTTCACACCTGTCACTACGCCGTCGGCGCCAACAGTCGCAATTGCCTTATCGCTGCTTTCCCACGTGATAGACGGGAAATTTCCCGTGATCGTCTCTGTGCTTCCATCCTGTTTTGTATACTCAAGCTTCGCCGGTTTTACCGTCAGTGACGCTCCGACCGCACAGCTGTCCGCACTCTTGGACAGCTCCAGCTTACCAGAGGTAATCTTTGCTGCCTCGACGGTAACTGTGCACTGTGCACTTGCGCTCTCTGTCGTCTCGCTTGTCTTATTCTCCGGTCCCTGCTCTGTCACTTTCGTATATGTATAACCGATAATCTGATCTGTGCCATCCGTGCTTTTGATTGGCGTACATTTTCCCTTTTCTGTCTCAGACAGCTCCTCATACTTCTCAACTGTGATCTCCGTCGTCTCCTCAATTGGATCCACCGTAGTTGTTGTGATCGTCTTTCTCGTAACAGTGTAAGTGATAACCGCAGTTCCCGCTGCATTTGCAGTCACCTTTCCGCCGCTCACCGACGCAACCTTGTCATCTGAGCTTTTCCACTCTGTCGTATATTGATACTCGACATCCCCCTCCTTGGAATCAGAAAACTCTGTCCCCTTTAAATCAATACTTGATCCAATGCTCAGTGTCGCGCTTGACAGATCAATCGATACATTAAGTGTGTCAAAAAGCATTCGCGCTGCAGCCATTGATGTCTGTGACGGATCAGCAATCGTATTCTTATCGACCAGAATATAGCTCTCCGAGCCACTCACTGGCGTTTTTGTCGATTCCACCCACTCAACAGTATCTTTTAGCACCTCTTCGTCCACTGTCGCCTCATTTTTTTCTGTATCCTCAACTGCCACATCGATCTGCTTCTCTGTCTTGACTTCGTCCTGCACATTGATTACCACGTACTCAACTTTATCCTTGACCGTGACCTGCTGCGCAACTGACGGAAACTTGTATTTGTCTGTCGAAGTCACAATCGCATCAAACACACCAGCATTTACATTCTGTGCATAAATAATTCCGTCCATATCGTCATCCCTGAGGATAAGCTGTTTTCCCTTCGCATTTGTCAGCGTCACCTCAAAGACTGTTCCAGTAATCAATTCCCCTGTATTAACATCTGTAAAACGTATTTTTAAATCTCTCTCCACAGATACAAAGTCAACATTCACTTTATCTGACGTCGGTTCCACTACCTCAATGGATGAAGTCTCCTCTGTGCTTTGTTCTTCTGAATCCTGCGCAAAATTCCCCATAGCCGCCGCATCTGCCATCGCGAGCAGGCCATTATCGCCAACAACTCCCACATCCTTAAGTTCACTTCCTATCGGCGCAAGCGCTTCGATCTGCTTGTTTAGCTGTCTTGACTGCAAAAACATACTCAGTATCACAAACCCAGCCACCAGCACAAATACACCTGTAGATGCAAGGACGGCATCAAAAGCAGTCAGATGACTAAGCCGCATCTTCACTCTCTGCCAGAAATCAATCAGCTCCTCTGTCTCATCATCTTCGTATATGGCAGCGTCGTCTTCGTAATCTGCATCATAATCTCCATATGCAGTCTCAAAGAAATCCTCTTCATAATCGACGTCAATGTCAGCTTCTATGTACTCTCCGTCCGGATCCTCTTCATTATAATATTCTTCATCGAAGAACTCTTCGTCAAAGTATTCTCCCTCGAGGCTCTCATCGTCATAATACATCTCATAAGAATCCTCTTCATCAAAGTATTCTCCAAACTCGCAGTACTCCGGCTCCTCCTCATAATCGTCCGATATTGCATTTTCGTAAAAGTTCTCTATATCTTTTGCATAATCGTCCGGCTGATAAATGTCAACGTTGATTTTCATTGTATGATATTGAGACTTATCTGCTTCTGATACATCTTCTGCAAGCTTATATTCTTCTGCGTGAGCATACTCCGATAGCTCCCCTGATTCTTCCTCTGTCTCATTGCAGTCCTGTGGCTCTTCGTACTCTTCCTGTTCCTCGTTTTCCTCTACATCGTACTCTTCCTGCTCTCCGTACTCCTCTTCCTCATATTCCTGCTGCTCTTCGTATTCCTCTATGTCGTACTC
>CAMWXA010000304.1 GCA_947178035.1 uncultured Lachnospiraceae bacterium
AAATAATTATTTCCTTTCTAGAATTTGGAAATAATTGTACACGAATGTGCATGAAATGTCATTAACTAACTTCAATATATCAGAAAACATTCTGATTGGGAATATATAAAAGCTTGCGTTTACCGTGAAGCCTGTTAGGGTAAGCCTTTACAGGCTATTTTGAATTTGATATAATTCCCTATGTGCATTCTTATGAAAATACATAGTTTATTTGACGCCTAATCTCCCGAAAAAATTATACATAGGTTGGTCTAAATGGCTTAAATAAAGAATTATTCAGAATTTTTCCCTACCAATTTTGCACTATAAAATAGCATTTGAAGCGAGAAAATTGCAAGAAAATTACCACAAAACACATGGAAATTCAGATAGTAAAACTTTTTAATACATATTACATTTGCAATAGCCTTGATTTTGCGCAAACCTATGTATAATATATCGGGATTTTAGGTTGAAACTCTCGTGGCGGCAGGCATTTTTCCATTTTAACTACAAATCCATATTTCCTGATATACTCCAACACATAACCTGTTGCGATGAGTTAGCGTCAGTATCCGAACTTCCAGTTCTCTAATCCTGCCAAACCGCTGTCCCCCTATGTTTACTTTATAATTGGTTTATTATTCATACATACACTTCCTAGTCTGTTTGAATTCATTCCCTAATTCCACATGACCTTATCCAATCAGACACTTCTTGCCTTGGAATGCAAAACCATACTTTCTGATGCGTTCCGGCGCATAGCCCTCCGCGATAAGCTCTGCCTCGTATTGCTTTTCCTCAATCTGCGCAAGTGCATTTACAAGCGTGTCCTCAAGCGTCTCCTCATCGTCATCCTCATCCATTACTTTAAACTCAAATATATAAGCATTACCAGACTTGTCCAGCGGTTCGATCATTACATCATAACGACCATATCCGCTCTCCCTGTTGGAACGGACTTTGTATCTTCCTGCCAGATTAACTACCAATCCAAGTACAAAACCATGGTAAAAACGTTCGGGATGCGTTTCTTCGGATGGCCTATTCCCGCTGTCAAAGAAGCTGAACGTCTCAAGTGCGACTTTGTTCATGAATGTATTCATCTTTCTGACATTGTCATCCAACAGCGCATGGATGAATTCGTTGTAATAAATCTCGGTATCCCCCTGCCTGAACCAGCCATCCACCATGTTTTTGAACATGATGGCAACTTCCTTGTTTGTAATTGTCAGTGTGTAGATACATTCTTTGTCGTCCCCCACAACTTCCGTATGCAGTACTTTCAAATAGCCTGTTGCGAGCAGCAGGCTCCAGACGGCGTCTGCATGACGATCCAGCTGGCTGAATACGATTTGTTCGTCGATTACGGCTGTGAAACTGCCGCCTTTTATGAGCGTCTCCATGGTCTGCTTGACTGATGCGTTTCCTTTCTGTATCAAGGTATTGACAAGGCTGTTTGAACTCGTATTTGCCCAGTATGCGGCGTACTTCCCGCCTTTTCTGATAAAAGACGTGATTGACCAAGGATTGTAGATATCAGTACGTCTCCCAAATGTAAATCCGTCATACCACCTCTTCACATCTTCTTTTTCACTGCCAAGTCCCATGTCGTCCAAGGCGCAGAACACCTCATCCTGCGTAAACCCAAAAGACTCCGCATACTCATCTGAAGTCGTCGTAATCACATCCAGATTATTCAAGTCCGAAAAAATACTTTCTTTTGATATTCTTGTAATCCCTGTTATGATTCCGCGATACAAGTAAGGGTTTGTCTTGAACGTGTTGTCAAAAAAAACCCTGAAAAAGCTGACCGCTTCGTCCCAGTAATTACCAAGCCATGCCTCTTGCATCGGTGTGTCGTACTCGTCAAGCAGGATGATCACTTTTTTCCCATATTTTTTTTCGAGAAGAATACACAGTGTATTGATGGCAGTCTGAGCCTTGACATCATCCATCTTTTCATTTACTGCTGCAAAGGATTCCCTTTCGTTTTTGTCAAAACAGTCGGATCCTATAATGTCTTTATACCTGCTGTATACATTTGCAATGACAATCTTTACTGCTGCTTTCATATCACTGACATTACCTGCCTTCACCCCGGCAAAACTCAAAAAGATCACGGGGTATGTTCCCTGCAGATGCCTGTATCGGTAATTCCCACAAGAGTCCCTATCTTCCCAGATGGTGAGCCCCTCGAACAGATCGCTCCTGCCAGCGTACTGGTTTGAAAAAAAGCACTCTGTCATACTCATATTCAGCGTCTTTCCGAATCTGCGCGGCCGGGTGATGAGCGTCACTGTGGAACCACCTTCCCACCATTCCTTAATAAAGTTTGTCTTGTCGATATAGAAATTATTTTCTTCTCTCAGTCTGTCAAAGCGCTGTTCCCCTATGTTCACTGTCATACTCCTGTCCATATTCTCACCTCCTGGTATTTGCCGGTCAGATAACTTTCTTGAACTAACGTATTCTGAATCAGATACACAAAATAAGTCTAGCTACAGTATACACAAATTGTGGAAAGAGTGCAACTTGGTATTGTATTTCATAGCAATTCCTGTGGAATCAAAATAATGATTCAGAAAGAGTTTGCCATTTACTTTTAAGTATGCGTATGTAAGGCTGGTGAATAAAAGGAGGGAAAACATTTGTGGGCATATTGTTATCTGTATTATTTCATGAAATGACTTATGTTTGGACAAGCACTATAAGCCATTCAAAGCAACAGAATGCTTTCCCTGTCTAAAAGACAAGAAGAATATCGGGAGCGCGGATTTGAAACCTTTAGTATCTATTATTGTACCATTGTATAACTGTGAACGGTATATTGGAAAATGTATAAATTCTTTGCTGAGGCAGTCATATGGTCATATCGAAATAATCGTTGTAAATGACGGGAGCACTGATGGCAGTGATAAGATACTGCAGCAGCTTGTCAGCAGAGATGCCAGGATACGATACATCTGCCAGTCAAACCACGGTGTGGCGCACGCACGTAATACCGCTTTGAAAATGGCTGTAGGAGAATATATCCTCTTTGTGGATGCAGATGATTATGTTGACACCGATTATGTGAAAGGCATGGTTGACTGCGCAGAACGGAACCATTCTGACCTTGTCATCAGTGGATTTACTATGGAGGCTGAAAACGGCAGGAAAATAAAAATACTGTCTACTGACAAATACGAACGTTTTCAAAATGAGGTATGGGCATACCGATTATCAGCCTGTTGTGGAAGAATGTACCGCAAGGCATTTTGGGATAGATACCATTTGAAATTCATACAGGAACAGAACGCCCGGGCGGAAGATGTACCGATCGTCCTGTTCGCAAATGCAATGGCGAGAAATATCGCGGTCGTACCCAAGGCAGAATACCACTATGTACAGCGTACCGGATCTGCTATGCACAATAAGGGAAAAAAGGTGCCTTTTTTGTTTCCATATAAGGCATTCAAGATCATGTATAAAAAAGTCATGGAATCCGGTCCATATAACAGCAGGATGTTCTGGGATATGGGGATCCTGAAATTTTTGGCACAGTTTGAGTTTGTGATATATCGTAATGCTGACCACAGAGAGAAAAAACGATTTCAAACATATATTTGTAAATTATTGAAGGAAGATATTGTAGCACTGTGCCAGGAATGGAAAGAGCTGAAGCATGATATTGTCCTTCCCATATCCCACAAGATTGCAATTTCGTTATTTGTATTACGCATTGAATGTAAATATTATAAAGAAAAAACAAGGAGTAAATATGCTGATAACAATAATCACTGTTTGTTATAATGCTGCAGATTGTATCAGGAGAACAATGGAATCTGTACTGGGCCAAACGTATAGGAATATTGAATATATTGTAAAAGACGGCGGCTCGGCTGATGGAACAAGCGAAATAATCAGCAAATATAAAGAACGCTTTGAGCAAAATGGAATTCAATTCTGGCATATAGTAAAAAAGGATAGCGGAATTTATGATGCAATGAACCAGGCAACCATATTGGCAACAGGAAAATATATTAACTACCTGAATGCAGACGATATTTTTTTGAATGATTATGTAGTGGATGATATTTTTGGTGACAAGGAACATTCAGAAGATGTGTTGTATGGAGATGCCATATGTGAGTATGAGTTTATTAAAGGGAAAAAAGAATACACGCTTTGGAAGGGACAACACCAGGATTTTAAGCTAATGCCTTTTAGTCATCAGGCATGTTTCCTTAAAACCAGTACAGTAAAAGAATATTATTATGATACAAAATATAAAAGCGCGGCAGACTTTCATTTGCTATTAAAGTTCTTCAAAGATGGAAAAATATTTAGAAATGTACAATGTATTATACCTATATGTACAATGAGTGGAATATCCAATACAAATATTGTGACATCTTATAAAGAAACTATTCAAATCAAACGAAATTTGTGTATGGAAACACCGACAAAGGAAGATACAAACTTCAATGCATGGATGATGGAAGTAAAGCAATGGATGATATATAGGATGCCCTATGGATTTGTTGGACGTTTAATGAGATTTCAAGTACAAAGAAAAGGCAAAAAGATTTATAAGAGTATAGAAGAAATAATAGACCAGCCACGCTATAGTTAGTTTTTGTTCAAATTATAAGACTATGTTGAATTATGAGTATGGTAGAGGAAACTGTAATGGATACTAATAATGATACAAAACAGACTACAAAAACTGCAATATTAAATACAATTGCTAATATAATATCGATAATAACGGGAATTGTTATAATTCCATTCATTACCAATGTTCTTTCGACGGAGGATATGGGAATTGCAAGTGCGTTTTTCTCTACTAGAAACATTTCGGCTGCTATATTTACATTCGCTGCATATACTTATATCAATAATGCTATGTTGGATTATAAGCATGACAAAGTAAGTTATATTTATACTATCACCGTTTTTTGTTTTGTTTCGATTTTATGTTTCTTTTTTATGGTGCTTCCATTTAAAACGCAAGTTCAGAAGATTCTTTCTTGGGATAACTTTTTATTTTATTGGATTTTTGCAAGCAGCTTTTTTTTAGCAATATATAGTATAGGCTATTATTATTGCATTTTTAGCAACCGGTATATAAAAGTTGCTTTAATCGTGTTAGCAGCAGGAACATTATCCCCACTTGCATCACTTGCTCTTTCTTATATGTTTAAAGATGGTAAATATATAGGACGAGTTGTGGGGTGTGATTTTGCTTTTATAGTAGTAACCAGTTGTTTAATTATTTGGCTTATTATATATCTTGAGAGTTGAAAGTTTGTACAACTAAGAAGCCAGAAAATCCCACTGTTCTTCTGACTCTGTACTACTGTATTGATTTGTTATGGGGCCAGAAGCTTTATCAGGAACTGCGGTTTG
>CAMWXA010000305.1 GCA_947178035.1 uncultured Lachnospiraceae bacterium
ATAGTACAGTCCCTCCATCACACCCAGCCTTTCATTTTCAAACACACTTTGCACTTTCCGGAATATACTATATAGAATCCACAGTCCCTGTCAAAAGGAATCACACCATGCCAAACGCAAAACTTGAAAACCTCCTCAATCTTGCCCTCTCTGCGACCGAAGCTGAAATGCAAAAATCCCAGGTTCTCGGCACAGGGTACACCCCTGCCACCAGAACCTGGGAATTAATCGTCAAATATCATGGACCACTCGAGCGTCTCGAATCAGAAGTGATCCACATCGAACCCCTGATTAACGGCTATGCCATCGCTACAGTGCGGGAAGACTTCGTGGACGCCTTCGCAGACCTCGACGAAGTCGAGTTTGTCGAAAAGCCCAAACGCCTGTATTTTGAGTAAACGATACAGACTTTCCTATAAAATAATGCTCCGCTGGCTAAGGAACTATCTGCTTTCTGTGCAGCTAACTTCACTGCTGCCCAAAGCAGCTGCCGTAATGTTGTCATAATACAACACACCGCTCACCATGCCATTTTCAATCGCCTGACTATCTGCAATCGCATTTACCCACAAGCCGACGGAAGTGATATCTGCCCGGTCATTGACAAGTCCGCCTGCCGGATTGCCTGCGATATCTCTCGCCACAAAACATTGAAAAGGAATCGTGACCAGAACAGGAGTCGTTCCCGCTTCCGCATAGTCCTTGTTCTCATTTAGATAATACTCATAAGTATTGCCGCCTGCTGTTATCTGGATAACCGTCTTTTGCAGTTTTCCATCTGGAACAGTCCAGAATCTCAGTGCATCGCAGTCTGTCCAATCCACTTCCTTGGAAATCGTAGCCCCGGCCCATCCGTCAGAAGTCTCCGTATAAGCAAACTTCATAACATAATCGCCTTCATAGCTGTAATCCTTTGACAGACTGAGCGCAATGCTGCTGCCGCTCGCCTTGTTAGACGTCCAGCTCTTCGTCAGCATATCGTCAACCCCATAATAGTTCTCAAAACCGTCTATCTCATATGGGTCTCTCTCTGCCTCTCTAATATTGAATATTGCCCGGACTGTATCAAACGTTGTCCCATTGATAACGAGGCTGATTTCTCCTACTGTCTCACCGAGACTTTGTAAATCACTCTCAGATAATACTGCATCTGCATAGCCATCCGCAATCTGTGCATCCAGGGTTTTTATCCCGTCACTGCCCCTGCATACAAAAGTAATCTGATCAGATGCGTCCATACCAGTAACTTTGGCTCTGAGCGCAGCTGCATCCAGAACTCTGCTGCCCGATACCGGTACTACGATGTAACCGCTTTTGCTGATTGCTGCATCAGCATGGACAGACAGGGATTTTATCTGGCCCAATGCCTGCTGCTGGTTGACTGCAAAAATACTGCTGTCCTCGTTAAAGAAACGGATAAAATCATCCATCATCTCATGACCATGTTTCGTTTTGTCTTCCTTCACGGACTTGACATACGGCGTATAAAAACCGTCCTTTTCGCTGAAATTAGCCCATACCAGATAGTATGAAGCACTACTCTTCTTTACCACATCCAATATCTCGCGATGCCAGTCGCGTCTCTCATTCCCTTGTTTTAACAGGGCAGTCTGATTATCACCGTCTGCTGCATCACGTGCCGCTCCGGTCTCTGTCACTGCCACAAGCTTGCCGTGCGCACTCGCAAAGCGCTCCACAATATCTAACTCATTTGAAAAATTAGCGATAAACGCATCGCCTTCTGCCGGATTGCTGTGATACATATCAAAACCGACCATATCTACATAACCGTCGCCCGGATAGCGCTCTGCATACTCTTCCACACTGGCCGCCTCGGAACCCGGACCATATACATAGATAAAGTTATGCACGTTTTTCTCATCCCTCAGATATTCTACTGTATACCTGAATACATTCTTATATGTCTCTGAATCACAGAATGCTGCTCCCCACCAGAACCAGCTGCCTGTATTCTCATGGAACGGGCGGAACAATACCGCTCCATCTACGCGGTGCGCATAGTCGGCAACCATGTCCAGATAGGCTGTAAATACTGCATTATAAGCACCTCCTGGAAGAATCTGGTTCATGACATCTCCCGTCAGGGTATTGGGTGAATATCCGGAAAAGTCATATGCTGCATAGCTTGGCCCGCCTGATACTCCAGTTTGTGATACCACACTAAAGTTTGGCATATGTAATGACAATGTCGCAATCGCACCATTTCTGATATTGTAATTTGTCAGTGCTGCCGCGGCGATAACATCCTTTTCAATCTGCGTCGGCACTGCTGCAATCTGCCCGGAAACGCTGCCATACGCATCATCAAGCGTCTCCATCTCGGCAAGATAACGCTCTGCCGAATATTCATTTCCGGTCAGTGCAAGCCCATCAAGCCCGATTACTCCCGCATAGGAGCCAACCACATCCATGGTATCAGAGCAGGACAAACTACTGCTGCCTGCCTTATGGCTGGTATTGTTCTGCTGTCCAAAAATGACACTGTCTGTATTGCCAACCGCCTGCAGATACGCATATATCTGCTTTGCGCTGTCTGTGGCATTGCCGTCCGCAAGTGTGATTTTTGCCGCAATAGTGCTGTTTCCTGCCCCCGTATTCAGTGTACTGCCCTGAACAGAAAGCTGCATATTCTGACCGGTCACTTTCTCTTCTGCATCAACATAGATATCCTCCTCCAGCTGCTTTGCTTCTCTGAGCAGTGATATATTATCCAGGTAGATTACACCTTTATAGTCTGTCTCACAGCCAATTACGCCGATTGTGATATTCTGCTTTATATCCGCATCATCAAACTCCATTTTAAAGTGTACGATTTTAAAGCCATCTGCATAATCCTCGGCAGCATCTGTATTCACTGGTGCATCTACACTAACCTCATCACCACCATTGGAAAATAATTTAATCTTAAAACTTCCCTGACGCATAAATGCTGGATTATAGATAAAATCAAAGTTAATTGTATTTACACCTGCAGCCACAAAATCATCATTCCAATAAGACACTTTGATTTCGCTCCATGAAACGTCTGTATCTTTGGAATAGTCTGCATTTACTGCGAGTGCCTGATACTGCTCATTCCATTCAACACTGTTAACCCCCTGATTCTGGTAGTCATCTGCATCATTATGATACCAACCATCAAAACCATTTATAGTTACTAAAGAACTCTCTTCACTCTGGCTCTCTTTTGTCAAAGAACCTTCTTCCCCTTCTCTCTCATCTGACACTGAAGTTTCTGTCTCCGTTTCCTGCTTCACTTCGCTTGCATAAGTAATGTTTCCTGCCATACTGCAGAGAGACATTGCCAGGGCACAGGCCAAACCAACAGAAAACAGCTTTGCTATTTGTTTTTTCTTCATGTGCATTCCTCCTACACGATTTTGAACAATTTACTACCATCAATTAATTTAGCCCAACACTGCATTCCTTTCAAAGTAATATTAGGTAAAATTAATTCTAACTTTATCTTATATTTTAAGCTAATAAATGTCAATTATTAACTAAAAAATCAGCCTTTTACACATATTTTAGCGTCTTTTAATCTCTTTCAGATAATGATTCTTGTTATTTTTTTCCAATGCATCCCCTATGTCCCCTTTCTCTCATAGAAATATTTAAATTTGAAATACAAAAATCCCAAGCTCCAGAAACAGGATCTATCCCTGCTGCCAGAACTTGGGAAAAGATTACATTGATTAAAAATTGCAGATGTTTATATCCTGAGCAAATTGCTTAACGGTACACAACCGAATTCCATCTCAGTTCATTCTTGAATGTCCTGATATCTGTATTCTTGTCAATCACAACAGCCTCGATACCCATCGCATCCGCCCAGTCTACCATCTGCTCAACAGTCAGGTCATAAGAGAATGCTGTGTGATGTGCGCCGCCTGCCAGAATCCACGCCTCTGCACCTACCGTGAGATTGGGCTGCGGTGTCCAGAATGCAGTTGCAACCGGAAGCTTCGGCATCGGCTTCTCCACTTTCTTGCAGTCAACCGCATTGATGATCAGGCGGAAACGATTGCCGAGGTCGATCAGTGAAGCTGCCACAGCAGGACCTGTCTTTGATGTAAATACAAGTCTTGCAGGATCTTCCCTGTTACCCATGGACAGCGGACATACCTTGATCGAGATATCGCCGTCCGCGATGCTTGGACATACCTCCAGCATATGCGCCTGCAAAATGCCTTCTTTGCCCGGCACGAAATTGTATGTGTAATCCTCCATAAAGGAAGTACCCTTCGCATCCTTGACATTGGAAGCCATAATCTTCATCAGACGAACCATCGCAGCCGTCTTCCAGTCGCCCTCGCCGCCGAATCCATAGCCTTTTTCCATCAGGCGCTGGATCGCAAGCCCCGGAAGCTGCTTCAATCCGCCAAGCATACCAAAATGTGTAACGATCGCGTGATAATCCCTCTCCTCAAGGAACTTCTCCATTCCGATCTCGATGCCGGCCTGCACTTCGACATGTCTTCTGAACTCTGCGTCATCCCTGCCCTCTGTCAGAATCTTGTACCTGCTGTAATACTCGTCCGTCAGGTTCTTGATATCCGCAGCGGAAACCGCATCGACATACTCTGCCAGGTCATTGACATTGTAATGGTCAATCTCCCAGCCAAACTTGATCTGTGCTTCAACCTTGTCACCCTCGGTAACAGCCACATTGTTCATGTTGTCGCCAAAACGGCACACCCTGATATGGGAAGACTCCATCAATCCTACTGCAGTCACCATCCACTGTGCAATCTTCCTGACCACATCCGGATTCTGCCAGTGGCCGACCACAATCTTTCTCTCGATGCCCATACGGCTCACAATATGGCCGTACTCGCGGTCGCCATGCGCTGACTGGTTCTCGTTCATGAAATCCATATCGATCGTGTCGTAAGGAATCTCTTCATTAAACTGTGTGTGAAAATGCATCAGCGGCTTTCTGTACTCCTGCAGACCGAGAATCCAGGACTTTGCCGGTGAGAAGGTGTGCATCCATGTGATGACGCCCGCGCACTCCTCGTCAGCGTTGGCCTCATTAAAAGTCTTTCTGATCACTGCGTTTGTGATTAAAGTCGGCTTCCACACCACCTCGTAGGGCAGCAGACCAGATTTATTGAGCCCCTCCACGATAATCTTTGAGTGCTCTGCCACGTTTCTGAGACACTCATCACCGTACAAATCCTGTGAACCTGTCGCAAACCAAAACTTGTAATTTTTTCCTGTTTTCATATTAACCCTCCGATTATGTATTTTATAATATATTTTTACCATAAAATAAAAAAAGAAACAACATTTATTTTATCTAAAAATAAAATATTTTATTATGCATTAAATACAAGAGTGGGCAATGC
>CAMWXA010000306.1 GCA_947178035.1 uncultured Lachnospiraceae bacterium
CATCAACGCCATATGTATCCCCATAAAAACACTCAATCTCTGTATGGTCTACCTTTACAATCAGTGGCAGACGTGTCTCTGGCATGGTGAACTTATAGACTGCCCGGAATCCCGCCTGCGGATAAAAATGTTCTCTAAAATCCTGCAGGAACATGGTGCTGTCCGGCTCCTTTACATTCATCAGATCCTTGAACATACTGGCCAACTCCTGTATATCCTCCTTCTGCTTCTGCACATACAGGTCATCGCTGGCAAGTTCTGACAACTGCTCCGCCTCCTGCGGCGTCAGGTTCAGGCTCTGCGTGAAAGTAATCTTCTGCTTCACGGCCTGGTTGCTGTTTGGAAAAATCGGCAGCTTCTGATTGATGGACCGATACATGTCCTCTGTGCGCTTCTCTATCACCCTGGAATAACCTGTATTCTGTTCTAATTCTGACACATCTGCCACATAGCCGCAAATGCCTGTGATTGGACGCCCTCCAAGGATTTCCCACGCCTCCGTGAGGTTTTTTGCCGCTTCATGTTCACCGTAGGTGGTTGCCATGACAATTGGACACATATAAATATTAGAAATCTTGTCCTTGTCTCCGTACAGCCAGCAGGCGTCAAGAAACTGCTGCATATATCCCCCGATGCTGTACCACTCCACCGTCGTCGCAAGGATAACACCGTCTGCGTCCTTCAACGTCTGCGGCAATGTGACAATATTATTTTTAAACTCGTACAAATCATAGCGCTCCACATTGACGTTGAGCTCGCGCAGAACCTCCTGTATCTTATTCAGCACATATAAAGTCGGATCTCCGATCAATCCTCTGCCTCCATAATAAATATTAATCTTCACTCTTTATATCCTCCTAATTTTAATCAGATTCATAATCGCCATAAGCAGCAGACCGCACACCAATCCCCCCACATGCGCCGCGTTGTCAATCCGCGCGGCCCTTGCACCAGAATAAATCATATAGGCAACCACAAATATCATTTTGCCCACGGATATATGCTCATATCCAGTTGGCACCTGCCTGCTATCCACATTGAGACCACTCGCCTGAGCTGACACAGATTCTGTGCCAGAAGATCGCCTTTGTGCCCTGCGCCTCATATCGCGGATGACAAGCAGAATAAACAGCGCGCCAATCAATCCGAAGATCGCACCGCTGGCGCCAACCGCGTCGTAGATATCACCTGTCAAAACAGCATACAGAATGGAAAAGATGCCCGCACCAAATCCCGAGAACAAATACAGTATCGCAAATCGAATATGCCCAATCATTTGTTCTATCATCTGTCCCAGTCCGAACAGATAAATCATATTGCCGACAATGTGATCAATATCTGCATGTAAAAATATTGAAGTTATGAATCGATAATATTCTTTTTCCACAAGAATCTTCTCTGCATTCATGCTGCCAATATTATATACCGCCTCACCCATCTGTGTACATAAAATATATCCAGCAATGTTTATTGCCACAATCGCCAAAGTTACACTGTAACTGCGCCAGTTTACCGTATTTTGACCTTCCATCTCTCACCTCTCCTATGTATGAGAAGTATACATCATTTAGAGCGGTGTTGTCAAATAAACGCCTGCTGCACAAAAACCGCTTCGTTCCAGTAACAGGCAGAAATCCATGCAAAATTTGCAATACGAACTTCGTTCATACGCAAATGGATTTTTGCTTTCAGGCACGTTTTCTCACGGAATGCGCAGTTCAGCGCATTCCTGACCCGTGAACAGTAACTTCCATTTTCTCGATCACACAGCTGTGCGGCTTGTTTTGATTCTCTCTGCTATAGGTAATTCCGACAAGCAGAATCTCGCCGGTATAGCCCTCTAACGCCTGCGTGTAGTGTCTGTCTCTGATCTGCTGTATGGCAGAACTGACACTCCTGTCATATTTCAGCTCCACTACCAGCGCGGGCCTGCCTGTATGCGGCAGTGGCAGAAACACGACATCTGCAAAGCCTTTTCCAGTGGGAAATTCCCTGATGAGTCTGTAATCCTTCCTCGCGCTGTAATATGCAAGCCCAATCGAACAGGCAAGTGAATTCTCGTCATTGTATGTCAGGATTGACGATACTTCTGTATGCGCCCTGTCGAGCGCCTCTGCAACACTTTCCCCGTCGCATAACAGCGTGTCTTCCAGAAGCTTTTCCGAGGCCTTTAAGACACGCATGACCTCGGACCAGCCGCCGACGCTCATGGCGTTCTCAAATTCCTCAATAATCTCCTTATTGGGAATAAAAGTCTCCTTTGCCTCCGAATCATATGCAAGGTACCCCAGATGTATCAGCAATGTCAGCACATCATCCTTGGTTCTGAAATTGCGCATATCATTCTGAAAGCTCAATGTGTTTATCCTGATATGCGCACCGCCAAGCATCTGCACAATATCAGAGCGAAGCCCGTCAAAGTCCATATCCATGTATACTTTCAGCGCATCGTAAGTCTCCGTTGATGTCCAATAACTTGAAAATTTATGAAAAAGCATTGCCTCCACAACTGATTTCGGATTATAGATATGCCGAAATTTAGTGAACAGATATCCGTCATACCAACTGCTTGTCTCGGCAAAATCCATATCAAACCGCTCACACAGCGACTTTACCTCTTCCTCTGTAAATCCTGTATATTCCTCCAATGTTTTTTGATCCGTCATCGAATATTCCGTAAACATATTCAATGCGGAATGCTGCCCGTACTTTTTCACTGGCAAGATTCCTGTCATATATGCAAGCGCGACATAAGACTGGTCTTTCAGAAGGTCTCTCAGAAAATCGAGATACTGCTTCTGCAGCGCCTCTGACTCCTGCCGTTCCCGCATCACGCAGTCCCACTCGTCCACCAGGAAAATAAACTTTTTCTTTGTCTTTACATTAATTCGCTCCAATGCGGCGGCAAGACTTGTTTCCTGCTCCGAAAACCATTGTCCGTACTCTTCACGGATATCATCGAGCACAACGCGCTCCAGATAGTCTGTCACGTCCTGTTTTTTGGACCTGATCAAAAACTGCTGCATATTTAGATAAATCACATCATACTTATTTAAATGCTCCTGAAAAGACGCATCGCTTTCAATCCTGCGCCCTCTGAATAAAT
The DNA here is from genome assembly GCA_947178035.1 of uncultured Lachnospiraceae bacterium. Lineage (GTDB taxonomy): Bacteria > Bacillota > Clostridia > Lachnospirales > Lachnospiraceae > COE1. The sequence continues at coordinate 3,107 of CAMWXA010000306.1, forward strand.
CCGCCGAATCACAGTCGCAGCAGTAGTAAGCTGCGAGCATCTCAAGTGTTATCGATTTCCCAAAACGCCGCGGTCTGCTGACACAGATATATTTTTGTAATGTATTGATATACTTATTCGTCTGCGCAATCAGTCCCGTTTTGTCAACATAGATTTCGGAACGAACCGCTTCCCAGAAACCATCATTTCCCGGATTCAGATAAATTCCCATCACTGACACCTCCATCCGCCAACATTGTCGTATCTTTATTTAATTATACGGAAAAAGCGCAAAATTAACAAGGTAAACTCCGTTCTTTCTTCCAATTTATAATCGGTAATTGCTCAGTCCTATAGACCGCACGTTCAATTTCTAAACACAACCCGCTCCGCGCCAGTGCATGCCCTGATATCCTTCACAGACTTCTTATAAAAATCCCGAAACTTTTTGGGACAGGTGATAATCAGCTCCGGAATCGCATCTTTCATGGACATCTGCTTTTCCGTCTTCTCCCTGCGCACATTCGCGATCACATTTTTCAGATGCTCTCCAAATTCCAGATAAATCTGCTCGGTCTTTGCTGTTTCCCACAATGTCTGGTGCAGCGAGATTTCTTTTTCGTATTGCCGGTAAAAATCCTGGTAAATGTACTCCGTCATGTACGGTGTATAGATAGCATACAATTTCAGAATCCCAAGCAGACTGTAGTAAAGTGCAGTCTGACCTGAATACCGCTGCTCCTGCCCATGTTTTTCAGGCTGGTACAATCGTTCCTTTGCAATCTCAATATAATAATCACAGAAATCTTTCCAGAACAGGTTGTCTATCTCATGTCTTGCCTGTCCGATCTCATAATCATTCAATAGCGCTGCTGCCTTCAATGTTGTCTCATTTACCCTCTGCAGAATCCATCTGTCCACAGGGAGCAGCGCCATTCCTTCTGTCAAATCGGGTTTTACAAAATCACTTAGCTGCAATATTGCGAATCTGGCGGCATTGTATAACTTTTGAAGAAACCGTTTGGAAATCTTTAACTCGTCCTCACTGAAAAATGTATCTGTCCCAAGTCTGCTGTTCGCCGCCCAGTAGCGAATCGCATCGGCAGAGTGCCTCTCAATCAACTCGATTGGTGAATCAGCGCCATTGCTCTTTGATTTGCTTATTTTTTCTCCTGGTTTTGCCAGCACGAAGCCGCTGATCATAATATCCTTCCAGGGTATTTTCCCTGTGTGATACAGGCTCTTGACGATCGAGTAAAACGCCCATGTCCTGATAATCTCATGCGCCTGGCTGCGCATTCCCATCGGAAGTATCTGGTCAGAAATATCGTCTTTCTCGCCGTAGTGCGCATTGATCAGCGTGGTCACGGACGAAGTCGCCCATGTGTCAAAAACTGCCTGCTCAGGAACAAATTCCCCACACCCGCACGCACAGGGGTGCAGCGGCTGGCTTTCCATAGGGTTTACAGGTAACTGCTCCTCCTCGGCAAGAATCGGCTTCCCGCAGTCTTTGCAGTACCAGACCGGAAACGGAACGCCAAAATACCGCTGTCTTGAGATGCACCAGTCCCACTTAAGATTCTCTACCCATATCTTATAACGGCTCTTCATGTGCGCCGGATGCCAGTTGATCTCGTCCGCTGCCGCAAGATATGTTTCCTTGTCCGTCAGTACGTCAATATACCATTGCTTTGACGGAATCAGCTCAACAGCATTTCCGCAGCGCTCATGAATCGCAATCATATGCTGGATTGTCTCCTGTTTTACAAGATACCCTTTCTCACGCAAAAGGTCTATAATATGCGCTCTTGCCTCAGTGACTGTCATACCGCCGATCAGAGCTGTATCCTGCTGAATCGTTCCGTCTGGAAGAATAATTTTTTTATACGGAAGGTTATGCTTCTGACACCATTCAATATCTGCCGAATCGCCAAATGTCGCACACATTACCGCGCCGGTTCCTTTGTCCATGTCGACTGTATCGTCAGGCAGGATTGGGATTTCAAAGTCATATAGTGGAACACTTGCTGTTTTCCCGATGTATTTCTGCATTCTGCTGTCGTCTGGATGTACAAAGATACATACACAGCCCGCAAGCAGTTCCGGTCTGGTGGTGGCAATCAGCAGATTTCCCAATGGCGTCTTAAAGTTCAGATAATTGAATGCCGTTTCGCACTCCTTTGTCTCTAGCTCCGCCTGCGCGATGGAGGTCAGGCACTCCTTACACAACAATACAGGCGATTCCTGAATGTAGGCTTTCTTAATCTTTGACAG
>CAMWXA010000307.1 GCA_947178035.1 uncultured Lachnospiraceae bacterium
GCAAATATCGCGCAAAGTGGTGAATACGACGCGTACGCGTCGTTATGCAGATGGTAGGAATGATTTTTCAAACACGCTCTAGTGCAATCGGTTTACGATTTATATTTTTACAGCAAGTGAGGTGTTATGGGACAGATGAGTGCAAAAGTTTTAGTAGTCGACGATGAAAAAGAAATTGCTGATTTGATAGAGGTTTATCTGAAAAATGATGGGTATACGGTATATAAATTTTACAATGGTGCAGAGGCGCTGGACTGCATCGGGAAAATAGAACTGGACCTGGCGATTTTGGATATTATGCTGCCTGATATCGATGGTTTTCACATTTGTCAGAAAATACGCGAAAAATTTTTTTATCCAGTGATTATGCTCACTGCAAAGGTTGAGGACGGAGATAAGATTATGGGACTGACAATCGGTGCGGACGATTATATCACGAAACCATTCAATCCGCTGGAGGTTTTGGCGCGGGTGAAGACGCAGCTTAGAAGATACACCAAATATAATGTAGGGAAAGACAGTTTTAAGGAGGGCGCTGCAGAACAGTCTGAGATAAATATCATGGGACTGCACATATCGAAAGACAATCACAAATGCTTTTTGAATGGAAAGAATCTGATATTGACGCCGACAGAGTTTGACATTTTGTGGTATCTGTGCAGCAGGCGTGGAAGCGTTGTCTCGTCGGAGGAGCTCTTTGAGTCTGTCTGGGGAGAAAAGTATCTTGACAGCAACAATACAGTTATGACGCATATTGCAAGGCTGCGCGAAAAAATGAGTGAGCCGGCGAGGCGTCCAAAATATATTAAGACGATATGGGGAGTGGGGTACACAATTGAGTAAGCGGGTTCATTTTAAAATAGGAAAAAGACAGGACAGTGGTTTCCGGCATTTAAAGACGAAGCTGGTACTTATCACAATTGCCACAGAGGTCATAGCGATTGTGATTGCTGTTGCACTTTATAATTTTATTTTTCGCGGACGGTTTGCCAATTTTGTGGTGAACTTTATGTGTGATTTTATCTTTGCGGGTCAGGAAGATGCATATGACAGGGCGCTTTTGACGTACAGGCAAGTGATACGAAATTATCTGGACTGGTATTTTCTGGGCGGTATCGTGTTTATATTTATCATCGCGCAGATGGTTTATCAAAACAGTTTTATCAGATATTTCATTGAAATCAACCGGGGCATTGATGCGCTGGTTATGGAAAATGCGGGGGATGTCATATTATCACAGGAGCTTGCCACAACAGAGCGGAAGATTAACTCCATCAAACATACATTGGAGAAGCGCAAAAGTGACGCACAGCTCGCCGAGCAGCGGAAAAATGATCTGATTGTGTATCTGGCACACGACCTCAAGACACCGCTGACCAGTGTTATCGGATATCTCACGCTGCTTCGGGACGAGCCACAGATCTCGCAGGAGCTTCGCTGCCGCTACACGAATATAGCGTTTGAGAAAGCGGAGCGTCTGGAGGAGCTGATCAACGAGTTTTTCGACATTACGCGCTTTAATTTGACGACACTGACCCTGGATAAAGAACGAATCTATCTGAGCCGTATGCTGGAGCAGCTGGCCAGCGAATTTGATCCGATTCTGGCAGAACGGAAACTGGAATGGCGGTTGGAGATCGCACCGGATATTGAGATTGTGGGTGATGCAGATAAGCTTGTGAGGGCGTTCGATAACCTGATTCGAAATGCGGCTAATTACAGTTATGCCGGGACAGAGATCGTTCTATTTGCACAGGTGGAGGAGGATGTGGCAAAGATTATGATCAAAAACCATGGAAAAACCATACCGCCGGACAAGCTGGAACATATCTTTGAACAGTTTTACAGGGCTGATGCGGCGCGGTCGTCAGTTACAGGTGGTGCAGGGCTGGGGCTTGCCATCGCAAAGGAGATTGTGGAGCTGCACGAGGGAACGATCACGGCGGCAAGCGCGAATGAGAGTACGATTTTTATTGTCACACTTCCGTATAGAAATTCTGGGAATCTAAGATGAGGAGAGAAACTGTGAGAAGGATTTGTATGGTGTTATTGGCAGCAGCAGCCGGAGGGGCTTGTCTGGCACTGATTGTCCGCGGGTATCCTGGAGGGCAGGAATTGCACAGTGCGTATCGCTGGATAACATTCGATATTTGACAGGTGCCGCTACAGGGAATTTAGAATATTTTGCTGAAAATGGTTGTATTTCTTTTTACAATCAACTATTATGGAAAAGTACTGTTTAAAGGAAGTGTTTTGGAAAGGATGGCAGGTTCAGTATGGTAAGGTTGATGACAGTTGAGGATTATGATCAGGTGCGGGCACTGTGGATGACGATCAAAGGGTTTGCCATCAGAAGCATTGACGATTCGAGGGAGGGCGTGGAGCGTTTCTTAAGGCGCAATCCGACGACAAGCGTGGTGGCTGTGGAGGACCAGAAGGTAGTGGGAGCGATTCTCTGCGGACATGATGGCAGACGCGGCTGTCTGTATCATGTGTGTGTGAATCCAGAGTACCGCAGGCGCGGCATCGGCAAGGCGATGGTCGTCTTCTGTATGGATGCACTGAAAAAGGAGAAGATCAACAAGGTGAGTCTGATCGCATTTACCCAAAATGATATCGGAAATGCGTTCTGGCACAGTGTAGGGTGGAAGCAGCGCGAGGATCTGAACTATTACGATTTTGTGCTCAACAGTGAGAATATTGAGGCGTTTAATAAATAACATATGTTACATTGTTGCATAGAATTTTGAAAGCAGAGATAGAAGGTAAGGAATGTCAGATTATTATGTAAAAATCATACCAGATGATCCGTACTGCCGTGTAAATACTTCGGTGGCAAAAAGGGTTCGGGACTATCTCGAGGAGCACATGGAGGCTATGTCGGTAGAGATCGAGACACAGGAAGCGCTGGCTTTTGTCGATTGTGGTGCTTACCTTCAGGAGATCGCATGTCCGTTCTGCGGCAGCGACCTCTGGGATTGGTGGGGCGCTGCGATGGATGCGGAAGCAGGAGAAAACGGGCTGTTTGCCAAGATTGACGAAAAAATGCTGCCGTGTTGTGGCAGGCGTGCATCGCTCAATGATCTAAGATATGATTATCCGTGTGGTTTTGCCTGTACGGAATGGATTGTGTTAAACCCGCGGGTACAGTTGGAACAGCATCATATAGAGACAGTCGAGCGGCTGCTGGGGATGCATATCAAGGTGATTTATTCGAGGATCTGAGTAGAGATATGGGGCATTAGTACATAAAATGCATGAAAGTGTATTGAATTATTTTGAGAAGTTACACATAATAAACTTAGGAGATGAAGGATATAAATAGCAAAGGACTTTTGGCTATATTTTGTAGAGAGAAGGGATTATATGATTACAGCTGAGCTTACAAAAAAATAGATACACTGTCTATGGATGAATATCATATGGTTGAGGTTTATGTTGATAATGTGATGGAGTATTCAAGGCGCAGAAAAAAAGAGGCCGCATGGGACAGGATAAAATCTGATTTGGAAGAGTCAGAAAAACGCATGATGCTGGGAGGCGGTATTAATTCCAAACAACTTAGAGAAAATTTAGGGGTGTAGACAGCATGTATGAAATTGATTTTCGAAGCGATAGCAGGAACATTTTAAGTCAGGAGGAGTAAGATATGGAACAGATACAGGGCGGTGTGACCGCGGCAAAAGGTTTTGAGGCGGCGGGCACGGCGGCAAACATTAAATATAAGGACAGGATGGACATGGCGCTGATCTACAGCAGTGCGCCGTGCAGGACGGCGGGAACCTTTACGACAAATGTGGTGAAGGCGGCTCCGGTCATGTGGGATATGGATGTTGTGGACAACAGTCCCTACGCGCAGGCGGTTATCGTGAATGCAGGAATTGCGAATGCCTGTACGGGAAAGCAGGGCATGGATTACTGCCGCGAGGAGGCGCAGACAGCATCGGAAGTGTTGAATATTCCTGAAAATTCCGTTCTGGTGGGCTCGACCGGCGTGATCGGTATGCAGCTTCCGATAGAGCGCATCAACGAGGGCATCAGAAAGCTTGCGGCGGCAAAGGACGGCTCGGTTGAGGCAGGAACGGCAGCCTCCAGGGCAATTATGACGACTGATACGGTCAACAAAGAGATTGCGGTCACGATAGAACTTGACGGCAGGACTGTCACAGTCGGCGGTATGAGCAAGGGCTCAGGAATGATTCACCCTAACATGTGTACAATGCTTGCCTACATCACGACTGATGCGGCAATCAGCAGGGAACTTTTGCAGGAGGCGCTGCGCAGCAGCATCATTGACTCTTACAATATGATATCCGTTGACGGCGATACATCGACGAACGATACCTGTCTGGTGCTCGCAAACGGTCTGGCGGGAAATACTGAAATCACAGAAAAGGGCGGGTCATACGACAAATTCTGTGAGGCGCTGGATTTCGTCAATACATATCTGGCAAGAAAGATGGCGGGGGACGGCGAGGGCGCGACAGCGCTGTTTGAGACGACAGTCATCAACGCCGCGACAAAACAGGAGGCGCGGACGCTGGCAAAGTCGGTGATCGGTTCCAGTCTGTGCAAGGCGGCTATTTACGGTCATGACGCGAATTTCGGCAGGTTTTTGTGTGCGCTCGGTTATTCCGGCGTGAAGTTTGATCCGGAGAAGGTGGCGCTTTTCTTTGAGAGCAGGGCAGGGAAAATGCTGATTTACAAGGACGGCGTGGCGGCTGACTACAGTGAGGAGGAGGCCACGAAAATATTGTCGGAGCCGGAGGTTACAGTGCTTGTCGACATGAAGATGGGAACGGAGACCGCGACTGCGTGGGGCTGCGATCTGACATACGATTATGTGAAGATTAACGCGGATTACCGCTCGTAAAATTATATAGAAGGAGTATCGAAAATGAACGAACAGGATATGGACAAAATTCTGTCGAAGGCGGAGGTGCTCATCGAAGCGCTTCCGTACATACAGAAATTTAACAGAAAGTATATTGTCGTCAAATACGGCGGAAGCGCCATGAGCAATGAGGAGCTGCAGAAGAATGTCATCAAGGACGTGACGCTCCTAAAGCTGGTGGGATTTAAGCCGATTATCGTACACGGCGGCGGCAAGGAGATCAGCAAGTGGGTTGGCAGGGTCGGCATGGAATCGCAGTTTGTGAACGGTCTGCGCGTCACCGACGAGGCAACCATGGAAATCGCTGAGATGGTGCTGAACAAGGTCAATAAAAGTCTTGTGACCATGGTTCAGGAGCTTGGCGTGAAGGCGGTCGGTGGCAGCGGAAAGGACGGCGGTCTCTTAAAGGTGGACAAGAAGTACGCGGACGGACA
>CAMWXA010000308.1 GCA_947178035.1 uncultured Lachnospiraceae bacterium
TTAATATATAATTTCATTATCTCTTCTTCATCAAACAAACTCATCATGATTGTCAAGGTCTGCTTATGCAGCCCTTACCTCCCTTTCCCGTTCAAGCAAGTATTCCCTTAACACATTCCTGTCCTTACATATTCTGATTGTTTCCGCAGCCGCCTCTCTGGTCATTCCGTGCTGTTTTGTCTGCTCGTTAAAAACTTTACAGAAAAGAATGTACTGATTGATAATATCGTCCTGACCGCTTTCATAGATCACTTTTGCTTTTATTTCAAGGTCTATATCCGCTCCACCAAAAAATTCTTTAGACAGCGATATTTTATCGGGCTTCTGTCCTCTGTTTCCTGTATAAATCACATAGAGCTCGGGCTTTGGCATTTTTACTTTCCTGCTTTTGTAATAGTTTTGGCTGGTGCGCTGTAAATATTCGTGATAGCTTTGTGCCAGATACAGCAGTATTCTTATCAGAATATTCATTGTCCATGTAGACTGTGCTTCCACGAGGATCATCAGCTTATTGTTGACAATAAAACCTAAATCATTATACAGATTGTCAGTCAACACATTTTCTATCGTTACATCGGTCAGTGAGTCCTCTGTCGCTGTGGTGTCCTCGGGGTGAAGCGTTTGATACAGCTGTAACAGATAGCTCTTATTCTGAAATAGGTCAAGGAAGACGCTGTTTTTTGCAGTACGCTTTGCCATGTGACGCGTCTCACTGACCTTCTGTTCCTGCTTTGTATGCACTTTCATCACCTCAATTTCTTATAATCTGTGTCAAAATATACACTATCGCTATATTTCAAGTATACAAAAAAACACCTGTCTTTACAATAAATTTCACATTAAAATTCATTCTCCCTCTGTTTTACGCTTCCCTGTTTCCTGTCTCTCTGTCGGCTCTCGTTCTGAAGCTCCTGTTCCAGATTTTTGTACATTTTCTCCTGCTCGCGCTTCACGCCCTCTTCAATATTTGCAGCCATATTTCCTTTGAGCGCTGTATGCATAGAGAGGCCGCAGACAAGAAATAAATTAAAGTTGATATCATTTATACATTACAAATAATTTTATTTTGTGATATAGAATACACAGAGCATCTCACACTATAATGTAATCATAATATACGGAGGTGTTAAGGTCTATGGAAAAATTTATTATCAAACCGCGGGAAGATAAAGCAATCACTATGACAATTCGCATAGACCGAGTTTTACAGGAAAGATATAATGAGCTTTCCGCAAAAACCAATCGTTCGAGAAATGAATTGATTGGCATGGCTCTGCAATATGCTCTTGATAATATGGAAATTAAGGACAGGGAATAAAGCATATTAAGCTAAACTTACATAAATTTCTTTTTACAACATAAAATATCCCCAATACAAATCAGTTGACGATTACAATATCTTTGCGTACAAGGAGAAAAAAATGAAGCAGCAAATTGGCATCTCAAACAGCGAAACAGAGAAGTGTAAGAAAGTTGTACAGGCATTTGATGAACTTTTTAACCGTACCAATATTCTCGTACTTGATACAGGCCAATATGGGTTTGTCCTTTTAAAATATGATGATAATGACGAATTTTACAGTATAAAAACATATCAAAACAGCAGTGCTCTTTTCGATGCGCTCTGGCAGGAGTGGCTGAAAGAAGAACTGATAGAACTATGTATTAATACGCCGTTGATTAATCTCGATGATTATGAAGAAATGTTTAACGGATTACCCATAAAACAGCAGCAGAAGCTGATGGCCGCCAAGGAACACTTCCTATTTGAAGCAAACAGCCAAAACATTCCTTTAACAGCTCCTGTCACATCAAATCCGGCAGATTTGGAAAAAAGCAGATGCATCGTTATTGCACAGATATTCAGAGAAGCTTTGGAGGCAAATAATATTGTTTTAAAGGATACTGAAAAATTTGGCTTTATCATGTTGGAATATTACAATCCAAAAGCAAACTTTGACAGTGCGGTTGTTTTTACAGACAGCCGGACAATGTTTGATACCCTACTCAATGAATGGTTTGATTGTCTTATTACCGATTTGATGGAAGAACGGCAGGTCAGCAATATTGATATCGATGATTTCTATAATGAGCTGTCAGACGAAGAAAAAGAAAAACTGGAAAACAAGAAAAACAAATTTGTGAGGGAAGCACTGGAAAAAAGCGCCTTCTTCCAAAACGCCTAAGAAACAGAAAACGCTCTGAAAAACGCCAAAATCTGCTCATAAAAGTCCTCCTGGCTCTGCTCCTCGTTCCGCTCGCAGATACCCTGTATCACGCCGTCTGCCAGATAGCATATTTTGCTGCAGTAACTTGCGATAAACGGATCGTGTGTCACCATCACAACTGCCTTGTGACTCTCCTCATGAATCCGTGTAAAACAGTCCATGATATTTCGTGCCGAGGACATATCGAGATTTCCCGTCGGCTCGTCCGCAAGAATGATATCCGGATTGTTCGACATTGCCCTCGCGATTGCAGCGCGCTGTTTCTCTCCGCCCGAAAGCTCATACGGGTATTTCTTTAAGAGCTTTGACAGCTCCAGCAGATGGGCATTCCTGTCCACTATGGCCTTCATGTCCCGATATTTCACCTGATTGAGCACCATTGGAAGCATGATGTTCTCCTCCACAGAGAGGTTGTCCATCAGCTGGAAATCCTGAAACACAAAGCCGATCCGATTCCGCCGGAGCGCTGCCAGCTCCTCAGCGCGGAGTCTGCGCACATCCGCATCGCCGTAATAAATCTTTCCCTTTGTCGGCTGCTCTATTGTTCCGATGATTTTTAACAGTGTCGTCTTGCCGCAGCCAGAGCGCCCCATGATTCCTATAAAATCCTCCTGTTCAATCCGAAGATCGATTCCTTTCAGAACAGGACACTCGCGCTCGCCAGCCAGCCGTTCCGCGATCGAATGATGATAGCTCTTCTGCAGTCCGCTTACCCTTACCATACCCATGTTCCCTCTCCTCCTATAGAACTTTCGGCACAATCCCATTCCTTCAACTGTCAGCATCCGCAGCAATCACTCTGCGGAATTTTTTCATGCAGGCGTAAATCAACACGCTGTTCACAGCGAGAAACGCCGCCTGAAAAGGGATATATCTGCACACATAATCCCGGAGCCCTCCGTCCCATCCTGTCATCTCCGCCAGCATATAGGTACCCGATATCAGAATGGACAGGGCAGTCGGTATCGCCAACAGATTCCGGTATTCTGCCGACACTGCTTTCGCTATGGCATTTCCCGACATCCCAATCTGATACAGCAGTCCGTATTTTTGCTTCTGCAGCGGCAAATCTCCCTGCGCTTTCAGGGCAAAGAGTGCAAAACCGGAAATTAGGCAAAACAGCCCCGCAAACACACTGATGATTTTGACAAAGGTCATATTTTCGTTTGCATCTGCTAAAAATGCACACCGCCAGAAAATGTCCGCGTCTGTTTCCTGAAAACAGCATTTATACTGTTCATATTCTTTCTGCAGGTTTCCTTTTCCGGCAATTATCGTATACCGATTTCCCTCATATTTCGTGATAACCGATTCCGGCAGTACGATAAATTCGCGCAGACAATCCGGCTTTTCCAATCCAAAAACAACTTCATTGCGCACTTCTGCAATTGTCAGGGCAAAGTCCGGCTTCTCCAGGTCAGTTATGGTAGACTCATTTACCAGAACTGCCTCCGTATCCCCCAAATGCAGATCGCGGGCGGTCAGTCGCCTATAATCTCTGTCCGAAATACATAGATAAACCTGTGCATAACCTTGTCCGTCTATTACTGCTTCAACCGCTGACAGCTCAATCCGGTCATCTCCCAGCAGCTCCCTGTAATTTTCAATCCCGGCCTGCTGGCCTGCCTGCCCGCCATCCTGCATCACGCCCACAAAACCATACGGATATTCCGCGCTGTCCACGTCCTCCTGAATCCGCGAAACCACACAGCCGCCCGTAAAAAACAGCACAACAAAGTCCAGCACAAACATCATATAGAGCAGCCTGCAATTGCTTTTGAATCTGAAATAAAACGCGTTCAAGACAATCATATTTCTGCAGTAAAAGTTCTTAAACATCTTGAGAATCATGAGCGCCAGACTCCCGCCGTACGACAAAATCACGTACATTCCGGCCAGACAGATCACGATACTGTACATTTCATGCAGCATATCTTTCCGCCTTAGCAGCAGCATCGCACAGACAAACAATCCAATCCCCGCGATTACAAGGAACCATGTTCTCTCATGTCTTCCTTCTTTTCGCACGCTCCTCAACTGTATCGCCGACAAATTCTTTTTTGAAAAATAGATTAAAATGGCCAGATATTCAACGGCAAACAGCAAAAAACTCACTTTGGCTATCGTCAAAATCATATACAATACATCTGACCAGGAAAACCGAACCAAATATCCTGAAACCCTGAGAACCGCCAGGAACAGTGCGGACAACATACCGCCCGCCAGAATCCCCGACACCACAGCGAAAAGATAGATAAATAAAAACTCTACAGAAAAGAATCTAAAGATCGTCTTTCTGCTGCTCCCCAGCATCATCAGCAGACTGTAATCCCTGTTTTTGGTCCGGACATAATATCCTGTCGAATAGATTGTAAAGAAGACCGACACCACACCTGCAGCCAGGAAAAACACAGTACAGAGCCAGTCCATACTGCCCGCTTTTTCATCCAGTCCATATTGATCCTTTACCATCAGGGCCGTCAGAAAAAACGTGTCCAACATGACGGATAATATCATGCTCAGCGCATAGAGCAGCATGTTCCTCCTGTCTATCGTTTTGCAGACCATTCTCACAAGCATATCCGTCCTCCCTGTCTTTGCCACTGCATATTTTGGCATGTCTAAAACCACCTACTCCATACGCTTCAACACATTTTCCAGCATTTCCACATACTCCCTGAAATTTGTGATGCCTGCCTCGGTGAGCTTGTACGTGCTTTTGGGCTTTTTGTTGACAAACTCCTTTTTGCAGCTGACATATCCCCACTCTTCCAGCTTAGACAGCTGCGCCCCCAGATTGCCGGAGGTTGCCTCCGTGTATTTTTTCAGCTCTGTAAAATCTTTCTCCCCAGTAACCAGCGCCGAGATTACAGAAAGCCTCAATTTATTGCTAAATACTTCTGGCATTGCAGAAATCTCCACGTCACTTTTCTCCCTTCCGTTTCAGCTCCATTCCGAGCAGTATCATACCAACGGACGCGACAGCTGCCGTCAGAAGCACATCCAGTCCGACTTTCATGTCATTTCCATGAAAATCTGCCACGCGAACCGAAATCTCCGCCGCTGCAAGAAGCATATACATGATTACTATTGCAGAC
>CAMWXA010000309.1 GCA_947178035.1 uncultured Lachnospiraceae bacterium
GCGTGACAATTGGAAGTCGGCTGAGGAAGCCATGCAGTACGGCCTGATCGACAAAGTGATCACGGACAGGGCTGATGTGGCAGATGACAAATAATTTGAGTGTGTTTAGAATGATAGAATTATGAGTAAAGGGAGAAAAAGGATGGCTGGAAAAAGCACTGAAGGAAGGGTAAGATGTTCTTTCTGCAACAAAACACAGGATCAGGTTCGGAAGCTGATAGCAGGTCCATCCGGTGTTTATATCTGTGATGAGTGTGTAGATATCTGTGCAGACATTATCGAGGAGGAGTATGAGGAGGAGCAGATTGAAGGCGGATTTGAAATTAACCTCCTAAAGCCTGTAGAAATCAAAGAGTTTCTTGACGATTATGTCATTGGACAGGAAGAGGCCAAGAAAGTATTATCGGTGGCGGTATACAATCACTATAAGCGTGTCATGGCTGAGAAAGACTTGGATGTGGAGCTTCAGAAGAGCAATATTATCATGATTGGACCAACGGGGTCTGGAAAAACATATCTGGCGCAGACACTTGCCAAAATCATCAATGTTCCTTTTGCGATTGCAGATGCTACGACACTCACAGAGGCAGGTTATGTGGGCGAGGATGTTGAGAATATCCTTTTAAAGCTTATTCAGGCAGCTGATTATGACATTGAGAGGGCTCAATATGGGATTATCTATATTGATGAGATTGACAAGATTACCAAGAAAAGTGAAAATGTTTCGATCACCAGGGATGTATCTGGTGAGGGCGTGCAGCAGGCACTGTTAAAGATTGTTGAGGGTACGGTGGCGAGCGTTCCTCCACAGGGAGGAAGGAAGCATCCCCATCAGGAGCTGATACAGATTGATACAACCAATATTTTGTTCATCTGCGGCGGTGCTTTTGATGGACTTGACAAGATTGTGGAAAACAGACTTGACCGCAAGTCTATAGGATTTAACAAAGATATTGCAGAGAAGACGACGCGGGATCTAGGAGCTGTATTTAAAGAAGTAACACCTCAGGATTTGACGAAGTATGGCCTTATCCCTGAGTTTGTCGGCAGAGTCCCGATCAATGTATCGCTGGAGGGACTTGACAAAGAAGCCCTTGTGAGAATCCTTAGAGAGCCGAAGAGTGCTTTGATTAAGCAGTATCAGAAGCTGTTCGAGTTTGATAATGTGAAACTTGCCTTTGAACCAGATGCGATTGAGGCAATTGCAGAGAAAGCACTGGAGAGAAAGACAGGAGCCAGAGGTCTGCGGTCTATCATGGAGAGCATTATGATGGATATCATGTATGAGATTCCTTCCGATGACACGATTGAAAGCTGTGTGATCACAAAGGAGTCCGTAGAAGGAACAAGTCAGCCTTTTGTAGTACATCGCGAAGCAATGCGCACAGAGCGCGAGAAAAAGGCGAGATAAATAAATGGATGGATTGTAAGCGCCGCCTATGGAAAAGGTGGCGCTTTATGCCTGATTAGGAGAGGATTTTACAGATGGAGCAAATAACAGCAGCATTACCTTTGGTGGCACTGCGGGGATTGACAGTAGTGCCCAATATGATCATACATTTTGATCTGAACAGAGATATGTCAAAGAAGGCAATTGAGCAGGCGTTGAATGAGACACAGAAGGTGTTGCTTGTACCACAGACTGATCCAGAGGAGGAAAAGCCAAATATTGATGGTTTATACAGAGTGTGTACGATAGCAAATATCAGGCAGGTCACGAAACTTCCAAATAGTATTGACAGGGTTATGGTGGAGGCTGTGGCGAGAGCGCGTATCATAGAGCTGAATGACAACGAAGGTCAGTATTTCAGCGCATTGTATGAAGAGATTGACGATAGTGGAAGTGCATTGGAACAGGTCGAGGAGGAGGCGCTGACCCGCACTCTCAAGGAAGTATTTGACACATATGTCAGATTTTATCCCAAGATTGGAAAAAGCTTGGGGAAATATTTTCAAGAGGAGAATCGTTTGACTGTTCTGATGAATCAGATTCTGATTAACACTCCTTTTACGTATGACCAAAAACAGAAGATACTAGAGATAGAGGATATTGCCGATCAGTGTGGTGAACTGGTGACACTGATCATGAACGAGGCACAGATTGCGGCGATTCGTACACAGTTGGCAGTCAAGATCAGGGAGAAAATAGATAAGAACCAAAAAGACTATATTCTGCGTGAGCAGATGGAATATATACAGGAAGAGCTGGGAGACAAGAATCAGTATTCTGATGTGAAGCATTATGAGGAAGCGCTCGCAAAGCTGAAAGCGGATGCGGAAGTGAAGGAAAAGATTCAAAAGGCGATCAACCGGTTTAAGACAATCATGGGCTCAAGCTCGGAGAGTGCAGTAGAGCGCGGATATATTGAGACGCTCTTAGAACTTCCGTGGAACAAAGCATCGAAGGACAATAATGATATCAACAGGGCAGAGGAGATCCTGGAGAGAGACCATTATGGGCTGGAGAAAGTGAAGGAACGGATTGTCGAGTATCTGGCAGTCAGATGTCTGACCAGCAAGGGCGAAGCACCGATCCTGTGTCTGGTGGGACCGCCGGGAACAGGAAAAACTTCGATCGCAAAATCTATAGCCGAGGCACTGAATAAGAAATATGTCAGGATCTGTCTTGGCGGTGTGCGCGACGAGGCGGAGATCAGGGGACACCGCAAGACCTATGTAGGGGCGATGCCGGGACGCATTGCAAATGGCCTGAAGCAAGCGGGGGTGTGCAATCCGCTGATGCTGCTCGATGAGATTGACAAGGTCAGCAGTGACTATAAGGGTGATACCTCCTCTGCGCTCCTGGAGGTGCTTGATCCAGAGCAGAACTGCCATTTCAGAGATCACTATGTGGAGCTGCCGATTGACTTGTCCAAGGTCTTATTCATAGCGACGGCAAATGATGCGGGCAATATTCCAAGACCGCTGCTGGACCGCATGGATATCATAGAAGTGACAAGCTACACGGCAAATGAGAAGTTTCACATTGCAAAGGAACATCTGTGGGAGAAACAGTTAAAGAAGAATGGTCTGAAGGAAACACAGCTGACGATCAGTGACAATGCGATCAAAGGAATCATTGACCATTACACGAAAGAGGCCGGTGTGCGAAATCTGGAGAGGAAGCTCGGGACAGTATGCAGAAAGGCAGCGCTGGAGATTCTAAAAGACAGAGGCGGAAAACCGAAAAAACAGATACAGGACAAGTGTATCAAGGTAAACAGTCAGAGACTGGAAAAGTATCTCGGAAAGCCAAAGTACAGTGTGGATATGGCGAACGAGAAAGATGATGTCGGTATTGTCAGAGGACTTGCATGGACAAGTGTGGGCGGTGATACGCTGCAGATTGAAGTGAATATTATGCCTGGAAAGGGCGAGATTGAACTTACGGGAAAGCTTGGCGATGTGATGAAGGAGTCCGCGATGACCGGAATCAGTTATATCAGGTCAATTGCACCCAAGTATAAGATTAATCCAGAATTTTTCAAAGAGAATGACTTCCATCTCCATATTCCCGAAGGGGCAGTTCCAAAGGATGGACCGTCTGCGGGTATTACCATGGCAACGGCAGTGCTGTCAGCAATCACTGAGACACCAGTCAAAGCAAAGGTTGCTATGACCGGAGAGATCACACTGCGGGGAAGGGTGCTTCCAATCGGTGGACTGAAAGAAAAGCTGCTGGCGGCAAAGACAGCAGGCATTACGACTGTCCTGGTACCAAAGGAAAATGAGAAAGATGTTGCGGAGATTTCCAATGAGATTAAATCGGGTATGGAGATCTGTTTTGTGAGCTCTATGGATGAGGTGATACCGCTGGCGTTTGCGCAGGAAATCAAGATAAAACGAACAAAAAGTGGAAACAAAAAGAAAACGGTAACAGGAGAGAATAAGGAATCGTAAGTTCCTAAGCAGGAGAAATAACAGATGGTCATAAAAAATGTAAGCTTGGAAACAGTAATTGGTGTGACAAGCAAGATACCACAAAATCATATGCCTGAAATTGCGTTTGCCGGGAAGAGCAATGTGGGAAAGTCCTCGCTGATCAACGCTCTCATGAACCGAAAGTCTTTGGCACGTACCAGCTCACAGCCGGGAAAGACACAGACGATTAACTTTTATAATATCAATGATGAACTGTATTTTGTCGATCTTCCGGGGTATGGCTATGCGAAGGTGAGCCAGCAGGAAAAAGAGAAATGGGGAAAAATGATCGAGAAGTATCTTCGCCAGTCAAAAGTGCTAAAGGCTGTATTTTTGCTGGTCGATATCAGGCATGATCCGTCGGCAAACGACAAAATCATGTACGATTGGATTCTCTCGAACGGTTTTCACCCGATTATCATAGCGACAAAGGCGGATAAAATCAACAGAAGCCAGCTGCAAAAGCAGATTAAGGCAGTAAAGCAGGGGCTCAATGTCGATAAAGATACCATCGTGATACCATTCTCAGCGCAGACAAAGCAGGGGCGGGACGAGATCTATGAGCTGATTGACAGCATGATGGAGCAGTCGGAAGGAGAGGACTGATTATGGAAGGAAAAAGTACAGGTAGGGAAAATCTCAAGTTGATTGTGAATATATTGATTTCGCTGGTCATACTGCTGCTTTGTATTTTTCTGGTGCCAAAGTTGGTTTTGTTCTTCATGCCCTTTGTGATCGGCTGGATCATATCATGTATCGCGAATCCATTTGTGGTATTTCTGGAGCGAAAGTTGAAAATCAGAAGAAAGGCCGGAACGGTGGTTGTCATTGTTTGCGTGATCGCGGCAGTGATCGGGATTGGGTATGGTGTCGGAGTTGTGCTCTGGAGGCAGATATCTGGTTTTATCGAGGAAGTTCCCTCCATGTGGGAGGCTGTGAAGAAGGATTTTGATGCGTTTGGCGTACTGATTAATCAGTACGTCGGGGTGAAGGCACCTAAGCTTGCAGATACGCTGAATAACTTGGGAAACACGATTGGCGAGATGATAACAGACCTGCCCAAAAGCCTGAATTTTAGTACATTTGAGGGCATGGGCAGCATGGTTGGAAATATAGCGAGTGTTATCATATCGATTATTATGTGTATGCTGTCGGCTTATTTTTTTATCGCAGACAGGGAGTGGATCGGACATTTTGTGGATAGTTTTATGCCGAAAAATATCACGCACAAGTACGATGTGTTTGTCTCAAGCCTGAAACAGGCCGTCGGAGGGTATTTTAAGGCTCAGTTCCGCATTGAGATCTGGATGTATGTATTGCTCCTGGTTGGACTTACAGTCATGAAAGTCCGATACAGTTTTCTGA
>CAMWXA010000310.1 GCA_947178035.1 uncultured Lachnospiraceae bacterium
CAGTAAACACAACCTCCTTCCCCGCAAGCTCTGCATTTTGCCGATACGTCTCTGGAAAGGTGAGGTTCAAATCCACGGTCTCACCAGGCATCACTCCGACCAGTCCATCCTCAAAACCTGGAATAAACTGACCCGAACCGACCGTAAGCTTAAATCCAGAAGCACTGCCGCCCTCAAACGCCTCGCCGTCCTTCCTGCCTATAAAGTCAATATCTACCACATCTCCATCCTGGACAGCCCTGTTCGTGATATTTCCTGCCAATAACTCCCCGTCAATATATTGAAGAATACTCTCATCGTCCACTTCTGGTCTGACAACGCTTACCTTCATATTCTTGTAATCTGCAAGTGTAATATAGGCATCGATGTCGAGATCCTGCAGTCCTATGTAATCTTCCCTGTCACTGACCCTCTCAAATTCTGCCGATGTCTCACTGTCGGTATGCTCCTCCTCAGAAGCAGTATCTGCCTTTGATGTCTCTGATGCCTGTATTGTCTCCTGTGTCTCCTCATCAGTCTTATTCCCTCCACATGCACTCACGCCGGCAAGCAAAACACCGGCTGTACATATCATTGCCAATTTCCTTTTCATATAATGCCTATCCTTCCTTATATCCTTTTCTAATGCTTCTCCCCCATGAATTATATGATAACATTAACATGTGAAAAAGACAATGAAATCAACAGACTTTCTTGCACTTTCCAGTATTTAATGTTACAATCCTTATTATAATGTAGCAGTTTTGCCAATAGATAACACCCGTCATTCTATCTGTCTGAGCTGATACATAAAACGATAGAAAAAGAAAGGTAATGATTTCAGATGGCAGCAAAAATTTTAATCACAATTTTAATCATTCTTGTAGTACTTTTGGTGGTGCTCTATTTCGTCGGCAGAAAAATGCAGAAAAAGCAGGCTGAGCAGGAAGCTCAGATCGAAGCTGCCAAGCAGACTGTCACGATGCTCATCATCGACAAAAAGAAGCTAAAGCTAAAGGAATCGGGTCTTCCCGCCGCAGTGTTGGAACAAACTCCCAAGTATATGCGCCGCGCCAAATTTCCGATAGTAAAAGCTAAAGTAGGACCACAGATCATGTCTCTTATCTGTGATGCCGCTATCTTCGACATAATTCCTGTCAAGAAGGAAGTCAAGGCCACTGTCAGTGGTATCTACATCACCGATGTAAAGGGAATCAGAGGAAAACTTAACACCGCGCCCACCAAGAAAAAGGGAAAATTCCGCAGCTGGGTTGAGAAAATGCAGGAGAAAGCCGGCGCGAAACCACTTAAATAAAAATACAGAAAAAACTGCCTGTAAGGCAGTTTTTTCTGTATGAAAATGCATCAATAGCGCTTAATCTACGAAAAATGATACTCCCGCAGTTCACAATTTCTAATGCCAAAAGCCGCGTATTCTTCATTCTCCATATCATAAAAATAGGAGTGCACCACCCTTGCTATACCATTGTGCGCTACCAAAAGATATGTCTTTTCCTCCGACTCCATTTTGATGGCATCCATAAGATTATAGATACGCTGTGCCAGATGAAGCATTGTCTCTCCACCCTCAAACCGATTGATAAAACATTTCTTCGCCTCCTGAAATTCTGCTCCATTCCTCGGTGTCGACTCGTACTTTCCAAAATTCTGCTCTTTGAGACGAACCTCCTCCCTCGCTGGAATGCCCGTAATCTCAGAGATTGCAAGCGCGGTATCTCTCGCTCGAATCAGCGGTGAATACAAGACTTCATCAATGCGAAATCCTTCATCCAAAATCTTTGTTCCAAGCGCTCTCGCCTGCTCGCGCCCAAGCTCTGTCAGCGCAATATCTGTCTCACCGCAGATCTTGTTCTCCACATTCCATATCGTCTGTCCGTGTCTTGTAAAATATACGTGCCCCATCTCTATCCAAACCTGCCTTTTATACATCTTTCCACTCGTTCTCTCACATATGTATCACAAATCCAGCTTTAAATCCTCGTCCTGAATCCAGCCAAACCTCCGAAATCCAATACCAATGATACCGGTAATCACTGCCGGAAGTAAAAAACTAATACAGATTAATCCAGTCCAGTCCCACAGTGAAATAGCCGCTTTTGCTCCTGATGCAATATCATTCAGCCAGCCTGTATACACACCAATCTGCCCGACCAGTCCACAGGTTCCCATACCAGATGCCACCGCAGCACCGTTCATCTTCAGCTGAAATACACACGTCGCAATGGGTCCTGTGATTGCCGATGCAATGATTGGCGGAAGCCAGATTTGAGGCTTCTTCACAATATTTCCCATCTGCAGCATTGACGTTCCGATTCCCTGTGCGAACAGTCCGCCAATCCCATTTTCCCGAAAACTCATAACTGCAAAGCCAACCATCTGTGCACAGCATCCCGCAAGCGCCGCACCGCCTGCCAGGCCAGTCAGGCCAAGCGCTGCACAAATAGCCGCACTGCTTATCGGAAGTGTGAGTGCAATCCCCACAATCACCGATATTATCACACCCATCAGAAACGGCTGCAGCTCAGTTGCCCACATGATCGCTTTCCCGACAGCACTCGCTGCGCTGCCAATTGCTGGTGCACACAGCGCAGCAAGCGACGAACCAACCAGGATTGTCACGAGCGGTGTCACAATGATATCTATCTTTGTTTCCTTAGAGACTGCCTTGCCAAACTCGGCAGCAATAATCGCAATCAATAATACCGCCAGCGGGCCACCAGCCCCGCCGAGTGTATTTGCAGCATGTCCCACCGCTGCCAGCGAAAACAATACAAGGGGAGGGCAATGGAGTGAATACCCGATTGCGACGGCCATCGCCTCTCCTGTGACAGCCTTAGCATACCCTCCAGCTGTTACCAAAAGCGCTATTCCTGTACGCTCCCCTATCGTAGAAATGATCGTGCCAATCAACAGGGACGCAAAGAGTCCCTGCGCCATCGCTCCCAGTGCATCAATCCCATAACGTTTCCCGGATATCTCAATATCCTTCCGCTTTAAAAATTTTTTTAAGTTTTCCATCATATCTCCATTCCATCAGCAGCTGTCTTCCGCGCAAAGACAATATGCGCTATTTTCGTATCTACTTGTGCATCTCTAAAATTTTTAAACTGTAGGCAGTATAACACAAGATTTTCATTATTTCAATCACCAATCAGCCAGTCTGCCGATATAAACTAAGGAACTGCAGCAAAACAAAGCGGCCGCCATATCTTCTAATTCGAATGATACAACGACCGCCCTACTCTGATTCAATATTCAATTTTTCTCCTCTTTCCCGGATTCCTCAATCCGCTTATACTTTTTGTTTCTCCTATTTTTTCTACTATATGCAATTGACCTGTGTCCTTACATCTTTAAATCTTTCTTTAATTTCCCATTTCTCTGACATTCATTTCGAAATACACTGCTTAATTATTCTGCTCTGCTGTTTGAATCAAATTCCAATCTTGATGCTGGTCTCAATCTTCCTTCTTATCCTAACAGCTGCATTTTTCATTCACATATCTATTAAGGGTTTTCTTCCTGTCAGAGTCAGGCTGCTCCTGTTGCCAAGGGACTCATCTCCTTTCTTATACATACCCTCTATTTAGATTGCCTGCAGGTTACCGAATTCTGCATCTGTTTTATCAAATGCTTTACAAAAGCTTTTTTGTATTGTTATACTTTTATCTTTGGTATATTCACAATTCTTCTTTTGTAAATTTCTTCTGTAACGATTGCTAACTGTTCTCTTTGGTACTTGTCCTTCTTGATGTTATCCTATGTAACAATCTTTTGTACCTTGCTTTTCTTCTTCCTTTGTGTAATTGTATATTAACACTAATTTTCAGTAATTGCAATAGTTTTCTATGTTTTTGTCAAATACTGTCGAATTTACTATATTTTATCAGTAATTTTGCATATAGTTTTCCGAATTTTCTGACAACTACACTGATAAAGAACCTGCTTTTTACTGGTTTTTCCCGATTACGTACGCCACCTCTCCTCTGACCTGTTCGCTTTTTTCATCATAGTTGCCCTCATTCTGAAGTGTTAAGGCCTCCTGCAGCGTAATTAGATTTCTGAGCTGCACGGTATGATTTTCCACTGGTATATATGCCTTTTTTGTCTTGTCGAAAACGGAACGCAGCAGATAATAATTGTAGGCTTCCTTTTTGTTGTTCGCAAGCTTTACAACATCATCCACGATACACACGCCAATCGTCTCACTGTATATTACTTCTTTCTTCTGAAACAAAACTATCCCTCCCAATACGCTTTCCAAACATTTATCGACAGAAATCCCAAAAAGCATTAACCTAAAAAACCGGCTATCCTATGTTTGGAATAGCCGGTTTCCATATAAAATCATATCACAAATAGTTCAATTAGACATTTTTGCGTTTTTCCACAAATACAGGGAAGGACTCTGTTCCTTTCAATTCCTTGTAAGAAGTTATCTTCACATTTTTGTCAGTGATTGCATACTCCACTGTCGCACCCGTCTCGATCACCGTATCCTGCATCAGCACGCAGTTTCTCACCTTAGCGCCCTTGCCAATCTTGACACCCCTGAACAAAATGCTGTTCTCCACTTCGCCTTCAATGACACAGCCATCAGCCGCCATCACATTCTTTGCGTGAGAACCTGCAGCGTATCTTGTCGGATTGTCATCACGAATCTTTGTATACACAGGATTCGGTGAAAACAGTGCATTGATATTCTCTTCCTTTAACATCTTCATATTTTCAGCAAAATATGTATTAATGTCAAGAATACGTGCAAAGTAACCATCATGCTGATAAGCTCTCACATTCAGCTTGTCGAGCTGCGGTGCAATGATATCGCGCTCAAAATAAGTCAGGCCGTTGACATACGCCTCCCTGATCTGGTCAATTAAAAGCTCCCTCTCAATGACATAGATGTTCATGGAAACATTATGCTCACCGCTTTCCTTATCATTTACCACAATTTTCTGTACTCTGTCCTCGCCATCAATGTCCAATGTATAGTACAGATCTTTTTTGGTCACATCGATATCGCGCAATGCCTTCGGAATTTCTTCCCTTGTATAAGCAATCGTGACATCTGCCCCGCTGTCTATATGCTGCTGCAGAAGCCTGCTGAAATTGAAGTTGACTGCAACATTCGTATCTGCCATAATGACATATTTTTCTTTCTGGCGCCTCAGATAGTCGATAATGCTCGCAATCGCCTCAACTCTGCCGTTATAAATATTGACTGTCTTCTGTGCAAACGGAGGAATAATATTCAGGCCGCCCTTTTTGCGCGTCAAATCCCACTC
>CAMWXA010000311.1 GCA_947178035.1 uncultured Lachnospiraceae bacterium
ATAAAAGATTGTGTAAGCATTACTTTATATGGCAAATGAGCAAGAAAATAACGGAGGGTTTCTATGATAAAGAAAGGACAAAAATGGATTCTGCCTGTAGTGCTGGCAGGAATGATCTTATGTGGCGGCATTTTGTTAATGAAGGCGATTCGCTCTAAAAATGTGGATAATCAGACAAGTAAAACACTAGAAGATGCAAACATGGAAGAGACAACTAATTTGGAGGATAACATCCTGTCAGAAGTAAAGGCAGCCAGGGAGATTGATGCCAATATTTTGTCCGATTTTAATAGCAGCTTTGAGGGAACAGATGAAAATGGGCTTTATTGGTGGGCAGATGCGGATTGGCAGAAGGCAAACGTACAACAACAGGCATATGCCAATACAGATGCATCAATATCAGGAGATGGTGCGTATTATATGCTTGTCAGTCCTGTAGATGGTGTCGGCACAGCGCAGATATGTGCGGAAAGTCTTGCATCTCTTATTGTGCCAGAACAGACTTATGAGTTTTCTTATTGGGCAAAACTTGCAGACGGGGCAGTTGGAGAAAAGGCAGAGCTTCAGATTGCCAGCGTGAATGCAGACTGGAGTTCTGTGATTTTTGCAGAGATTTCATTTGACTCAGAAATAGTGCTTGTTGATGATAAATGGAAGCAGATCAGTGGTACATTTATTATTCCGTCACAGGTACAAAATGTACAGACGCTTGTCCGGTTTACAGGTGAAGGTGAGAAAGGATTTTGTATTGATGATTTGAGGATATCTGAAATATCAGGTAAGAATACTGGTACAGGTGAAAAGAAAGAGATAGAAGTAGATATTCCAAATCTGAAAGATAGTATTTCCGGTGCGAAAGGACTTGGCGAGAACTGCTATACGGGCGCTTCTATAGTGCAGCCGGAACTTTCAGATGATACATTAATGCAGCTTGTATACAAACATTTCAATGCCGTGACATTTGGCAATGAACTGAAAATGGATGCGCTCTTTGACTATCATGATAACAATAACTCATCACCAGGATTTGAAACAATTTCATGGACAAGGGCAGACGGGACAGCAATAGAGAATTATAAAGTTCCCGTATTGAATTACAGCAGAGCGGAGAGTATGCTTGACAAGTTAAAGGAATGGAATGATGCGCATTCTGATGACATGATAAAAGTAAGAGGGCATGTGCTTATCTGGCATTCACAGGCTCCAGAATGGTTTTTCCATGAGGATTGGGACATTGACAAAGCATATGTTTCAGCGGAGGAAATGGATGTGCGCCAGGAGTGGTATATCAAGACGGTTCTTGAACATTTTCTTGGAGAAGACAGTGTATATAAAGATATGTTTTATGGCTGGGATGTTGTGAATGAGGCAGTCAGTGACAGTACAGGAACATATCGAAATGACACTGAAGAATCAAGCTGGTGGAAAGTATATGGAAGCGAAGCGTATATTATTAACGCTTTTCGGTATGCGAACAGATATGCGCCGGAGGAATTGGAGCTTTACTATAATGATTACAACGAATGCAACAATCCAAAAGTTGAAGGGATATTAAAGCTGTTGCAGGAGGTGAAAAATCACGAGAAAGACAAAACACTTCCTACCAGAATATCTGGTATGGGTATGCAGGCACATTATAATATGTCCTCGCCCACAGTCAGTCAGATCAGAGAAGCAGCTGTGGCATATGGGAAAATAGTCGGGAAAATACAACTGACAGAACTTGACATCAAAGCAAGTGATGATTTTGACGGAACGGTGGCCACGCTTACGGATGAGTATACGAGAGAGGCATATCGCTATAAAGAGATATATAATGTGCTCAAGGAAGTTGATGCGATGGACGATATTGATGTCAACAACATTACCATATGGGGTGTCATTGACGGCAATTCGTGGCTGCAGTCGGAAAACAGTGCAGGTGGTGCTTCTGATGGAAGCAAACGGCAGGTTCCATTACTTTTTGATGATGATTACAAGGCAAAGCCGGCATTTTATGCGTTTACAGATCCAGAGCGGTTGGATCCATATATTCAGAATATTACGATAGTACAGTCAGCGGAAGGGGAGAACAGGTACGCAAAAGGTATTGAATATGCTATAAACGGTATTGATGCATCAGTGATTCCGGTATGGGATGAAGATGGACTGTATCTGAAAGTATCAGTATCTGATAAAAGTAGTAACGAATCTGACGGGGTATCAGTTTATGTGGACTGGGAAAAATCCATGTGTGATGGCGCAAATACAACATGTGTGTCACAATCCCGGACTGATGCAGATGTGGATGCAAATGGATATACAGTTGAAATCGAACTGAAAAAAGAGCTTGCGTCAGCGCAGGAGATTGCAATAGATGTTGTGGTGACAGATGCAGATAATAAGTACGCATTGAATGATACCAGACTGATGCATGACAGCAGTAGTAAGTATTTTGCGGAAGCTGTTACAAAACCTTATATTACAATAGCAAATGCGGCAGATACAGAAATACAGATAGATGGTGAAATGGATGCGGTATGGGAATCTGCGGAGGTAATTCCGCTCACAATTACGTCAGGCAGTCCTAAAGCATCAACATCAATGAGGGCACTATGGGATAATGAGTATCTGTATATACTGGCTGTAGTGACAGATGCAGAGTTAGATAAAAGTTCGACACAGGCACATGAGCAGGATTCCGTTGAAGTGTTTATTGATGAAAATAATCATAAAAGTGATAGTTATGAAGAAGATGATAAGCAGTATCGAATAAATTATGATAATGAACAGACATTTAACGGGGCGGAATGCACTGCAGGTCATGTAAAATCATTTACAAAGATTACAGAAGAAGGATATATTGTAGAAGCAGCATATCAATGGACAGAGATTACTCCAAAAACAGGTATGGAGATAGGCTTGGAACTGCAGATAAATGATTGTGAGCGAGGCCGGCGTATCGGGACAGTAAGCTGGTATGACGAATCCGGACAGGGCTGGGCATCGCCAGGAGTGTTTGGAAGCGCCTTATTAGGTGAAAACGTTGTAACAACTGTTGCCCAGTAAGACGATAACTATTATTTTGGGAAAGCGGTGTTTCCCGGTTACGTTTGCATGGTGTAGTGAATGAAAGGAGAATGGCATTTGAAAAAAAGACTAGGAGGAATGCTGCTGTCTGTCATGTTGTGTGTGCAGCTTATACTGCCATCAGCAAAAGTGCAGGCAGCACAGACAATTTATGACAATGAGATCGGAACACAGGATGGTTATAGTTATGAGTTATGGAAAGACTACGGTGAGACAAGTATGACCTTGAATGGAGGAGGAACATTCAGTTGTCAGTGGAGCAATATTGGCAATGCATTGTTCCGAAAGGGCATAAAGTTTGATAGTACTAAGACATACCAACAGATTGGAAATATAGCAATTGATTATGGATGCAATTTCCAGCCTGATGGCAATGCCTATTTATGTGCTTACGGATGGTGTACAGAACCGCTTGTAGAATATTATATTGTAGATAGCTGGGGGACATGGCGTCCACCTGGAGCTGAATCCAAAGGCGTTATTACAGTAGATGGAGGAACATATGATGTATATGAGACGATACGTATCGATCAGCCGTCTATTCAGGGTAATACCACGTTTAAGCAATACTGGAGTGTTCGTACATCGCCAAGAACCAGTGGTATCATTTCTGTGACTGAGCATTTTAAAGCATGGGAAAATATGGGAATGCCAATGGGAAAAATGTATGAAACGGCCTTGAATGTTGAGGGATATCAGAGCAGCGGCTGGGCAGATGTATATGAAAACACAATTAGTATTGGCGGAAACGGAAATTTTGAGGAAATTATACAATGTGAGAATATGGCACTCGCAGGAGAGTATACAGGAAGAATAAGCTCTCCGTTTGATGGCGTGGGGTTGTATGCCAATGACGATGCCTGCTATTATACACAGTATTTTGCATACAATAATCACAATTTTACGTTAAGAGGATGTTCCAATAATGCAAATATGGCAAAAATAGATTTGCTTATTGGCGGAGAATACAAAGGAACATTTTACTTTGGGGATAAATATCCTGCTGAATATACCATCAGTAATGTTTACCACAAAACAGGCAGCCAGACAGTCGAATTAAAGGTTACGGATGATAATGGACTATGGGATGCATATGTGGATTATTTAATAATTAGCTGATAACCGTTAAAGGGTGCCCGATTTGCCGGGTCTTGCCATGATTTGGTTTAATCGGACTATTGCTTTTCAGGTTCACAATATATAAACTAACAATATATAAACCTTCTTTCTTTAACATGTACTTTTTAACATTTTAAAATTATCAGTTTGCTTCAATATTCCAGTGAATTGTGAAATCCAGGAGGTATGAAAAAGGAGGTGATATTTCCTTGAATACAGCACGAAAAGACAACGTGAGTGATCAAAGACAGAAAATGACATATAAGTTTCATCAGTATATGAATAATATTGCGCTCAACAGAAAGCTGACCATATTATATGTATGCTGCGTGCTGTTGCCTCTGGTGGTCACGGACAGCGTAGTTCTGTATATTGTGGTGAATAATCAACACACAAAACAACAGCATGCCATGGAGAATGAGGCTAGTGCCATACAGTACAGTCTGACGAACAGTATTGAATATGCTGCGGCCACGGCAAAACAGATTTATATGAATGAGTATATTGAGCGATATCTGAATTGTGAGTATGCAGGACCTCTTGCGTATGTTGAGGCATATCAGGATTTCGTGAAAACGACGCTGTTCAAAGGCGGCGCTGGAATGGATAACTCAATTATTACAATGTATGCGGATAATCCAACAATTGTAAACGGAAGCGAATTTTCCCAACTGTCTGCGATAGAGAATGCGGAATGGTATCGGAATTTTGAGGAGTCGGGACGGGATACGATGCTGTATTTTTATTATGATAATGAGAATAGTCCTGTGGTCGAGGCAAAAAGAAAAGTTCTATTTTTAAAACGGCTTGATTTTTTTAGTGGGAACAGGTGTGAGAAATTTCTAAAGATAGAACTTGATTACAGTAATATGGTGCGGGGGCTCGTAAGACTGGGATATGAGTTTCCTGCATATGTCTGCCAGGGGGACAGAGTACTGCTGGCAAATGATGGTCATAGCAGTGTAAACCAGAATTTTGATCAGTTTACTATGGAACATAAAGTCGGTGTGAGTAAGGAGATGAGTTTATACGGCAGTGAGATGCAGATTTATATTCTGTAACCTGAGACGGATGTGGGTACGGTGCTATGGGA
>CAMWXA010000312.1 GCA_947178035.1 uncultured Lachnospiraceae bacterium
ATCACATTGGTCAGCACACCGAGATATTGGTCATTTTCATCGTATACCGCCATATCGATCAAATCCGCTATAAAATATTCATCCCGCCCAAGCTTCACTGCATTTTCCCGCGTCACCAAAAGCGGCTTTCCCTTGTATTTCTCTATGTCATTGATATTGTCAAAACCCTTGAATTTTAGAATCGCATACTGCTTAAAAAACTTCACACCTTCTATTTCAAGAGTCATCTTTTCTTTTCCAGTATCTAAGATTACTTCCTTTAACTTCTTAAAACGCCTCACATCATTTGTTGTTGGAAACACTTTGACTTCCCCGTGTATACCATGCGGCTGTGTGATTGCTCCTACCTGTAGTAAATCCTCCATGAAACCTCCGTTTTCCTCTTTTAAAAAAGGGTGTTCCAGCGAACACCCTTTTTTGATTCCTTACACGATCTCAACATCCACCTTAAGATTATCTTTGGAAGATGCCGCTTTGACAACAGAACGGATTGCTTTTGCAATTCTACCCTGCTTGCCAATTACCTTCCCCATATCGGCTGGCGCTACATGAAGCTCCACAGTGATATTCTTACCCTCCGTCTTCTCTGTAACGACCACCTCATCAGGGTTGTCTACTAAAGCCTTCGCTATAACTTCGACTAACTCCTTCATTGTTCACACCTCCAAGAGTGTCAGAGCCGATTATTTCTCAATACCTGCTGCCTTAAAAATCTTTGCAACCACCTCTGTAGGCTGTGCGCCGTTTGACAACCACTTCTTAGCAAGCTCTTCATTGACTTTGAACTCACTGGGATCTGTGTTTGGGTTGTATGTTCCAATCTCCTCGATGCACTTTCCATCTCTGGGCGATCTCGAATCTGCTACGATGATTCTATAGATAGGAGCTTTCTTCTGACCCATTCTTCTTAATCTGATTTTTACTGCCATTTTCTTTCACCTCATAAATCTTTCTGTTAATATTGTATCATACTATAATTTATCCAAGCAGGGGAAAAACCTTTCCCTTACTTGCCGCGCGCCCCATGCGCGTTACTGTTCACTCCGTTCCAGTAACAGCAAAAATCCATGCAAAAATTGCAATACGAACTTCGTTCGTACGCAAATGGATTTTTGCTTTTCAAGCTGTACGTTTTCTCACGGAATGCGCAGTTCAGCGCATTCCTGACCCCTGAACAGTAACCCATGCGCCGCCTTAGCGGCATAGTTCCTCTGCACGGGGCTGTGCACTAAAAAGGAAGTTTGAATCTTCCCTTTTTACCACCAAATCCTCCCATCATACCTGGGAGCTGCTTCATCATTTTCTGGGACTGCTCAAACTGCTTGATGAATCGGTTTACTACTGCGATATCCACACCCGCACCTTTGGCAATCCTGTGCTTTCGGCTTGGATTCAATAATTTGGGATCTTTGCGCTCTGCGGGCGTCATGGATAACACAATCGCCTCCATGCGCGCAAGCTGTTTGTCATCAACTGCCGACTCGATATCGCTTGCTTTGACCCCCATGCCAGGCATCATGCCAAGAATGCTTGACAGACCACCGAGCTTTTTCATCTGATTCATACTTTCCAGATAATCTTCAAAATCAATTTTTCCCTTCTTCAGACGCGAAGCCATCTCTTTTTCCTTGTTGGCATCCATCTCAAGGTTTGCCTCTGCAACCTTGTCAATCAGGGTAAGGACATCGCCCATCCCTAAGATGCGGTTCGCCATCCTGTCAGGATAAAACTGCTCTATATCTGTAAGCTTTTCGCCTGTACTCACAAATAGAATTGGCTTTCCGGTAACAGCCTTTACAGAGAGCGCTGCTCCGCCTCGCGTGTCACCGTCCATTTTTGAGAGGATGACTCCGCTCACACCGACCTTCTCGTCAAACTCTTTTGCTACGTTCACGGCATCCTGTCCTGTCATGGCATCCACGACTAATAGTGTCTGATGCACCTCGACATTCGCCTTAATTTCCTGCAGCTCTGCCATCATTTCCTCGTCTATATGAAGACGTCCGGCCGTGTCTATGATTACAATATTGTTGTTATTTTTTGCTGCATGCTCCATGGATGCCTTTACGATATCGACAGGCTTGTGATTCGTACCCATTGAAAAAAAGTCAACCTGCTGCTTCGTGGCATTTACATTTAACTGCTCGATTGCTGCCGGTCTATAGATATCACATGCGACAAGTAATGGCTTCTTACCCTTTAATTTCAATTTTCCGGCAATCTTTGCCGCTGCAGTTGTCTTACCCGCACCCTGCAGACCGCACATCATGATCACTGTGGTCGCTTTACCAGGCTGCAGCTGCAGCTCTGTTGTCTCGGACCCCATCAGAGCGACCATTTCCTCGTTAACAATCTTGATTACCATCTGCCCTGGATTCAGGCCATTCATGACATCGGAACCCACTGCGCGCTCTTCAACAGACTTGACGAACTGCTTCACCACCTTGAAGTTCACATCGGCCTCTAGCAGAGCCATCTTAACTTCCTTGAGTGCAGCTTTCACATCGGCCTCTGTCAGGCGTCCCTTGCTTCTTAAATTTTTAAATACATTCTGCAGTTTGTCTGTTAAACTCTCAAATGCCATCTGCTAAAGCTCCTCTATAATCTCATTTGACAATCGTTTAATCTGCTCATTATCTGTCAGCCGGTTGATCTGCTGAATATTAAACTTAATTCTGGAAAACTTTTCCACCAAGTGAAGCTTGTTCTCATAACCAGCCAGGATCTTGTCACATCGTTTGATCAGGTCATGCACACCCTGACGGCTAATTCCCTGCTCATCTGCTATCTCACTCAAAGATAAATCATTTAATACCGCATCTTCATATACTTTTTTCTGATGCTGTGT
Source organism: uncultured Lachnospiraceae bacterium (assembly GCA_947178035.1). Lineage (GTDB taxonomy): Bacteria > Bacillota > Clostridia > Lachnospirales > Lachnospiraceae > COE1. The sequence continues at coordinate 2,849 of CAMWXA010000312.1, forward strand.
CAGAAGTTCCCCGTAGAAATCATAGAGCATACCCTTGTATTCAAGTTTCTCAAGTCCAAGCACAGCTTTCTTTGCTGTCCGATTCCCTGCTTCCACATTTCTTCCTCCACTTACATGTCACACGACTTTTATAGAATACTATAAAAGAAATCAAGTGTCAAGTATTTTTTCTTGACACTTTTAAAATAATTGTTACTATTCACAGTCATTTTAATATCTGATTTTTAATGAAGTCCCATCAGAGTTTTTTATTGGCATAATGCATTATGTATAGTGGTTTAATTTATTGATAATTATAGCCACTATATATTGACTTTTTATGGTGGCTGTAATATAATGAATATACAACCACTATTGAGAGGGAGAAAACGTTATGCCTACTATTGTTCAACACTTCGATAAAAAAACTGGAAAGACCCGGGTTTACGAATCTACTCCTCACTACGACCCTGTTACCAGGCAATCAAGACCGAAGAGGAAATATCTTGGTACTCTCGATCCCGAAACAGGAAAACTGATCCCGTCTTCCGGCCGCAGGGGCAGAACCGCATCTTCAAAAAATGTTACTACCACGGAGGAAGATACTGCTTCTGCAAGGATCACAGAGCTTCAAAAAATCATTTCTGAGAAAGAAACAGAAATCGCCTCTTTACAATCTGAGGTGAAAACCCTAAAAGCTACTATCAGGGCATATGAAAAAGTATGTGCTTCCATCTCCAATATTTTAGGAAAGGCCCCTGTGATCTATGATTAAATATACTGGCGATCTGCGCTGTGACTTTGAAAAAGCAACGGCAGAAATCACGAAACTGAAAGACCGCATCCTGGGGTACCAGGAGCAGACAGCGTCACTACGGGCATCAGTCAGGAGCCTTAAGCAGTCCAGAGATTCCGATAGAAAGAATTACCAGGAATCCCTCGCTGAAAAAGATGCCATTATTAAGGAACTGCAGAACCGTCTTGCCCATGCGGAGGCTCTCCTTAACCATGATGGCAGCAATACCGGTACCCCAACATCGCAGACACCGATCAATAAAAACAAAGTTATCCCAAACTCCCGCCGCAGTTCCGGCAGGAGGAAAGGCGGACAGCCTGGACATCCCAAAGCAGCGCTCGAAGTGCCGGATGAATCCGAGATCACAGATACCGTCGGGCACTCATTACAAGACGGTGAATGCTGTCCAAAATGCGGGCTTACAGACTGCGCTCCAACCGGTGAATCCGAAGTTAAATTTGAATACGATGTACGCATTAAAGTCGTCAGGATCAAACACGAATTCTTTTATTATGAATGCAGCAACTGTGGCACTGTATTCCGGTCACAGATACCTCCAAATCTCAAGGAGAAGGTTCAGTATGGCAGTGGATTGCAGGCTTTTGCCTTATCACTCACAAATACCGTTAATGCTGCCATGAACAAAGCATCCATGTTTCTCGCCGGAATCACCGGCGGTGAATTAACACCCTGTGATGGATACATTGCCAAACTCCAGTCCCGTGCCGCAAATGGGCTCCGCCAGTTTCGCCAGGATCTGAAGCTTGTCCTGATCACAAGAAAGACCGTTTACTGGGATGATACAGTCATCTTCATTCTTGCGCAAAGAGCATGTTTCCGGTTTTACGGAGACGAGTCCATTGCCTACTATACAGCGCACGCACACAAGGACATGGAAAGCCTTGATAACGACAATGTACTGAATCTCCTGACATCGGATACCAAAACCATGCACGACCATAACACCGTAAACTATAATGACAAGTACAGCTTTGAGAATATCGAGTGTAACCAGCATCTTCAGCGTGACTGCCAGAAGAATACGGATGATACCTGCCATCAATGGTCTGATGATCTGAAAAAGCATATCAGCACAACCATCAAGGACCGCAATGATGCCATAGCCCGGGGTGAGGGTTCTTTCAGCGAAACCTACATAAACGAGTTCCACCATAAAGTGGATGAATATCTTAAAAACGGATGGAGTGAAAATGAGTCTGACATAAACAACTACGGGGCATCCTTTGAGAAGACCCTGCTTACCAGAATTGCCCAGTACCGCAGAAACTATTTCCTATGGGTTGAGGATTTCAGGCTGCCGACCACTAATAATCTCAGTGAACGCGGGCTGCGGGGTATAAAATCCCATATGAAAATATCAGGACAGTTTGAATCAGAGACTGCGGCCGATAACCATGCGCTTAACCGGACATACATCGAAACCTGCCGTCGTAATGGTATCAATGAAATCGATGCGCTACAGCGATTATGCGAGGGGAATCCTTATACGGTCGCCGAGATCTTCTCGACCTCACCTCCCTAAAAACACATCAGGACATTGGATACAAAAGCGGCGTTACAGCTCCGCTCTATTTGTCATGCCTGCAAACCGACTGTGAATAGTAAC
>CAMWXA010000313.1 GCA_947178035.1 uncultured Lachnospiraceae bacterium
TCGATTCCGGGGACTTTTTCTCGATCTCATTTATGGGAAAGAACTATAAAGAAGCACTCAGCTACTGCGGTTCCCATTCCGGGCGCGACACAGACAAGATTGCCGAAGCCGGCCTTACCTGGAACTACAAGCACTCGATTCCTTTCATTGATGAAAGCAGTTTTGTCCTGCTGTGTCATAAACTGTCCGCCACAAAACTGACACAGGATTCGTTCCTGTCACCAGAAATCTCGAAATGGTATGCTGACGGTGATATGCACACCATGTATATCGGGGAAATCATCGAACTGATGGCGCGATAACGCTTCCACGCCAGATAAAAACGCAGGCTAACCAGTCTGCGTTTTTATCTGTTTCTTTGAGAGATAGAGGATACACAGAAACAGTGCGATTGACGCGGCTGTCAATCGTATCCCCCATACAGGCGTGGTGATAAACCCGGTCCACGCAGTGGCACCTGACAGCAGAAACACAACAATATTGGCAGACATATGCATCAGCAAAGGTGCAGAAAAGCAGCCGGAATACGCATAACAGAGCGCTATGAGCACTCCCATCGCCGTTCCGTAGAGAAACTGCGGCAGATTTGCATGAAAGCTTCCAAACAGGAGTGCAGAGAAAATGACCGCCTTTGCTACACTGTAGAATCTCTTTATCCTGCTGTAGATCACACCGCGAAATACCATCTCCTCCACCATGGGAGACACAATTCCGTACAGGATGATTCCAAGCCATACTGGCACAGAGTATTGGATCGCCTTCACCGCCTCATATTTTTCAGAGTCCAATATGCTGCCTGGCCCGGATATCGCTGCCGATGCCAGACTGATCAGGATGTTCAATGCCAGCGATGCTGTGATGCCAAGCAGAATGCACAGCACGAGGCTTATCGTTTTATGCGCCGTCCGTTTTCCCATAAAGTCTGTTTTGAGAAACGTGATAAATTGTTTCGGCACGCTCCTGTCTATGTCAACCTCTCCCGTTGTGTTTGCTTCGATTAAAAAATCATTTAACAGAAAACAAACCGCAGTCATGCTCGCCACACCGTTCACAACTGCGCTGAGCTGATGGGCATTGTCCTCCACCCATTTCGAAATCCCTGCGATGGGAAGTGACGGGATTACAATTGCCAGAAGGAGCATAACAACCGTCTTTACCAGCATATAGACCACAAAAGGTTTTAGGATATAGGCAAGCTTCTGGAGAAGTGTCGTCCGTTTTGGTACTATCTTAGCCATTTAAAACCTCCAGCAATGCGCTTACTGTGCCGACAATAAAATCCGCTCCTGCCCGCTCAAGCTCGCCCTCCGGTGCGTAGCCAAAAGACACGCCCACTGCGGTAATGCCATGTTCTTTCGCCCCTTCTATGTCAAACCGCCGGTCGCCCACCATCGCCACTTTGGCCTTTTTCTCATCTGAGGTCATTCCAGAAGGAAGCATCTGGCGCAGCGCCTCCTCGACGACTTCTTCCTTTTTACTGCGCGTCCCGTCCATGTTGCTGCCTATTACAATGTCAAAATATGTTCTGATTTCAAAATAATCCAATATCCGCTCCACAAACTCTGTGGGCTTGCTCGATGCAATCGACAGCTTTTTTCCGTCTGCTTTCAGTTTCGCAAGCATTGCGGCAATCCCTGGATAGATTTCATTTTCATAGATTCCCTGACTGGCAAACCGCTCACGGTACCTGGCTATGGCTGTCTGAATCTGTTCCTCGTCAAGGCCGTAAAATTCCCTGAAACTGTCTGCCAGCGGTGGTCCGATAAAGGGCTCCAATTTGTCAAGCGAGGGCTCCTCGATGCCGACCGCCCGCAGCGCATACTGCACCGAGCTCGTGATGCCAAGCTTTGGATCTGTCAGTGTGCCGTCCAAATCAAATAAAATATAGTTATACATAAATCTCCTCCTGCAGATAAAAAGAATACAGATACCGCTCCTTTACTTTTTTTCCTGTAATCTGCTCAAGCGCCATCTGATAATAGTCGAGCTGTGTCCGGTAACGTTTGATGAGCTCTTCCTTACAGCTTACCTTATCGGTCTTGTAGTCTGCAAGCACAATCTCGTCCTGCTCGTAAAAGAATACATCAATGACGCCCTGAATCAGCACGGTCTCTGTCGGCGGAAAGCTCGGCTTTAGCTGGTCTGCACTGATTCCGAGCACAAAGGGCTGCTCTTTGAAAAGCTCGTTTCTTGCGTTTGCCGCAATCATTCGCTGTGACAGACGCGACTGGAAGAAGCATATCATCTTACGCATACTGACACAGGCAAGCTCTTCCCCTGTGACATTCCCTTCCGCAATCCACTGTTCCTGTTCTCCCTTCAGTACTGCGTACAAACGTTTTCTTGTCCTTTCATCGCCCGCGGTTTCCACGCGAAGATTGTCCGAAAAGGACAACAGCTCCATAATCTTGTGCACAGCCGTACCGTACTGGATTCCGGTCTGTGCCCTTGTCAAACATCCGCTATCCGGAGAAGCCGCGCCAAAATCCGTATCTGTCTCCCCAGAATCTGGCACATCTGTCCCATTTTCCGACGCCTGAATGGCAAAGTTGGGGATATAATGCTCCCTTGGCATCGCGACCAGCTCATCAGACTCCGCAAAGGCCTCCTCGTAGGAAGCTTTTTTCAGCTCGGACACAGTTGTCTTTACGGTTAGTCCTTCCAAATCGCTGTGGGGGTATCGGAAGTGAAGCTTTCCGCGCAGTTTTGCTCTCAGTCCCTTATCATTGGCTGTGCCGCTGTCCATCTCCGTTTCCGCAGGCGCTGACACCCTTGCAAGCTCCTCTTCCAGAACAAGTGCACGACTCTGTTCCTTAATCTGCATCTTCAGCTTTTCCGCCAGACTATCCGCCTCCTGATACAGCTCCACTCCTATCGGAATGTCGATGTAGGGAAGCTGATGTCCGGCATACGCAAATCCCCTCTCCTCCAACGCATCCCGCATACAAGGATGTCGTATCAGTGCTGCCAGTATCATATCCATGTAGGAAACTGCCCCCATCATCACGGAATAAGGAAGCTTTTCTGAGGACTCCATCGTCAGATACACATTGTTTGCAAGCTTTTTGTCAAAATCACTGATGTAGCCCGTGAGAATAAGCTTCTCTTTCGCCCTCGTGAGTGCCACATAGAGCACGCGCAGGTCCTCACCGCGCGTATCTTCCTTCATGCGCTGCGCTACCACATTTTTGCGCATGGTCTTGCGTTTTAGCCGGAGTTCCGGGTCAATGTAATCCACACCGACACCAAGCTCCACATCCATCAGGATACTCTGCCGCATATCCATCTGATTAAACTGTTTGGACAGCCCGCAGACAAAGCAGATTGGAAATTCCAGTCCTTTACTTTTATGAATCGTCATAATGCGCACGACATCTGCATTTTCGTCCAGGATATTTGCCTCCCCAAAATCTACCTCCTGTTCCTGTATGGTTTCCAGATAACGGATAAAATGAAACAGACCATAAAAACTAGTATTCTGAAACGCTCCCGCTTTCTCAAGCAAAAGCGCAATATTAGCGATTCTCTGATCCCCGCCCGGCATGGAACCCACATAGGCATCGTAGGATGTATCTGCAATCAGCTGCTGTAAGAGCTCTTTGATTGGAGTGTACGCAACCTTCTGGCGATACTCTGTAATCATCGCAAAAAAGCGTTCCAGCTTTGTCTGATGCACCTTATCCTCCGGTTCCATTCCAACAGTGAGTCCATTGATTATTTCCGCAGCGATTTCCTTTGCTTCCTCCCCGCTGCTCTGTGAAAATGCCGCACAGTCAAAGGCGTCAGGACAATATACCGCCTGATAATACAATTGAAGCTGTTCGTACAAAAACAGTTTTTTCACAGAACACTTTTTGTCCTGGGAATTTCGACGCGCACGCTGCGCCTGTCTCTCGAGAAAATCCCTCGCCAGGCACCGGATACAGGTAATCTCCGTCTCCGTGAAATCAAAATAGGGAAGCTTCAGCACACCAAATAGCGGAATGTCCTGCAACGGATTGTCGAGCACGCGCAGAAAGTTGACAATCCCCTGTATCTCCAGTGTCTCAAAGTACCCCGCCCTGCTAGTGACGTGCACCGGAATACCCCGCTCGGACAAAATTCTTCTGAAATCCTCGTCCCAGCCCGCCGTCGCCCTGAACAGGAGTACGATATCTGCGTATCTTGCAGTCCTGATTTCACCTGTTGCCGCGTCCGTCACCGGGAATTTTCCGACCATTTGCCGGATGCGCTCTGCAACCATCACCGCCTCAATCTCCTTCTCAGAATACTTTGGCGTTTTATAATCTTCCTTCTTTTCGCTGTCGTCTTCCTCTTTCTCATCTCTCTGTGACAGAAGGGAATCCGGCGTGGCAATCAGAAGCTCTGTCCGATATCGATCGTTTTCGCCCTTCTCCTCCGGCTCCGGGTAGGACGCGCCCACATAGAGAGCCGCCCTGTCATCATATTCCACATTCCCAACCTTCGCCGTCATCAACTGGCTGCATATAAAGTTCGTTGCGTCTGTCACTTCCCGACGGCTTCTGAAATTCATGCTCAGGTCGATTCGGACATTTTTGGCGCTGTCATCATTGATGACATATGTGTCATATTTTTCCATAAAAATCTCGGGTCTCGCCAGGCGGAACTTATAGATACTCTGCTTGACATCCCCCACCATAAACCGATTGAAACGCCCTTTATCCTCTCCAGATATACACTTCAACAGCAGCTCCTGAACTTCGTTGGAATCCTGATACTCGTCGATCATAATCTCCGCAAAATAATCCTGGAGTTCCAACGCCGTATTCCCTGGCACAATGTTTCCATTTTCATCCTTCTTTAGTAAAATCTGCAGTGCAAAGTGCTCCATGTCGGAAAAATCAATCACATTTTTGTCACGCTTTGACTGGTCGAGCATTTTCTTGAACGAAAGTGTGAGTGACACCAGCTCCTCCACAGCCTCCTGACAGACTGCCATGTCATTCAGCGTATCCTCCACGGATATCTGGAACAGGAATTTCCTGAGGTCTGCAATGCTCTTCTTCACCTCATCGCGTATCGCCTTTACCATGTCCTTCAAAACAGGATCCACACCCTCCGTCTTCTTCGCGGAAAGACGGGCAAAAGACGAATAGGTAAACAAGTCATACAATTCATCGTAATCCTATGCGCTCTGGAGCTTCGCAACCAGCCCGATATCCGCCGTGAGATTCTCCGCATACTGTATCGGCCCGCCTG
>CAMWXA010000314.1 GCA_947178035.1 uncultured Lachnospiraceae bacterium
ACGACATCCTTCTCACAAATTATTTCTGAACACCTTTTTGTCATAGACGAAACTTGTGCGCCTGCCCCATCAGCTCCTCCGCAACCGCTGACAGATTCTGTGTCATGCCTGTGATATCTGTGATGACGCTGTCCTGCGTCTCCACTGCTGCCAGCACTTCCTCGCTTCCCGCCGCATTCTCCTGTGAGGCCGCCGATATTCCCTCTATCATCTCCACGATGACCTCTTTGCTGCCTGTCATATTGCTGCTGGACTCATAGAGTGTGCCGACACTCACCTGAACACTCTCGAGACACTGCTCGATCTGGATAAAGTTCTCCTTTGTATCCTCTACACTGCGCTCCTGCTCCTCAAAAATCTTTTCCATGCTCTCCATATTCTTTGTCGCATCGGCAGTCTTTTCCAAAAGCTCCTGAATAATCGTTCCAATCTCGTTTGTCAGGCTGTTGGTCTCCTCCGCAAGCCCCCTGATTTCTTCCGCAACAACTGCAAAGCCTCTTCCTGCCTCTCCGGCCCTCGCCGCCTCGATCGCAGCATTGAGCGACAACAGATTGGTTTGGTCTGCAATATCGTTGATCTTCTGGCTTGTAGCCTCAATCTTTTGCGCCTGCTCGTTGTTCTGCTGCATTGCTTCCCGCACAATGGCAACACTCTCACGGCTTCTTGCCGTCTTTTCAATCAAATCTTTTATCGCAGTAAGACCATTGTTTTTCACTCTGTCCATCTCGTCCGCATTGCTTCTGAGATTCTCGGTATCACTGAGATTGTGCACGATCAATGCGTCAAGCTTTGCAACCTCGTTCGCGCTGGTCGTCGTATCGCCCGCCTGCGACATCGCCGCATTGCTCAGATCGTTCATTGTCGTGCTGATCTCATCCGAAGAGCGCTTCAACTGCATCGTCTGGTCTGCAAGCGTACCCGCACTGTCGGAGAGCGCAGTTGAGGACTGCTCAATCTGCCTGACAATGCTGCGCAGGTTGTCAAACATCAGAACGGTATTTCTGCTGATGCTTCCAATCTCATCCTTCCTTGTCGTCATGGCGCGCACCTTTGCCATTCCTCCCTCGGTCAGGTCATAGTGCGCGATCCGGCGAATCTCCGTCACGGTCTTCTTGAGCGGCATCACCAGAAGAAATTCCATGAGCAGCGCCAATAAAATGAGCGCAATGATTCCCACGGTAAGGCTCACAACCGTTGTCGTCCTGACTGTACCTACAATCTGTGACCGCGCCTCCGCCATGGTGATTCCGGCAACTCTCACGACTTCTTTTTCCATCATTTTGCAGGATATAATATTATTGATTGAAAAAGCAATCGCAAGAACAATAAACATAAAAATATTAATGGTTACTATAACGGAAACTTTCCTGTTTGATTTGTTATCCATAAGTATTAATCCCCCCTACCTGTATCCTAATATACTTCAAGTATAGAGTATTTTTACTTTGATTTCAAGCCTTTGATTTCAAGTCTTCTTCCCTGGCAGCTGCACAAGAATGATTGCCGCAAACGCCAGCGCACAGCCTGCCAGCTCCCGCATGGTCAGCGTCTGATGCAGAAGCACCCAGCCTGCCAGAACAGAAATAACGGATTCCAGACTCAGAATCAGTGACGCCGCCGTAGGGTTCATGCCTTTCTGACCAATAATCTGGAACGTGTAGCCCACACCGCTTGAGAGCGCGCCTGCATACACGATCGGAAGCCACGCTGCAAACACATCTGCGGCGTCTGGCTGTTCTTTTAAAAACATCATAACCGTTCCCAGCACCGCATTGGTCAAAATCTGCACACAGGAGAGTTTTACGCCGTCCACCAGCGGTGAAAAATGATCCACAACCAGAATGTGCAGGGCAAACACAGCCGCGCAGCCAAAGATGTAGATATCGCCTTTCTGCAAACGGAAATCCCCTTTTGTGATGCACAAAAGATAGAGCCCCAGCGACGCAAGCCCCACAGCAGTCCACACCTTTACACCCGTCTTCTTTTTCAGAAAAATTCCAAAGACAGGCACGAGCACCAGATACATCGCGGTGATAAATCCGGCCTTTCCCACTGTCGTGTACTGCACGCCAACCTGCTGCAGCACACTTGCGCCAAACAGGCATATGCCGCAGCATATGCCTCCGAATATCAATGATTTTCTGTCACTTTCTGCCTGCTGCCCGCCCTTTTTCCCATGGCTTCGCTCCATGAATGCCAGCCACGGCAGCAGAACCAGCAATGCAACCACATTCCGCGCCGCGATAAAAGTATAAGGTCCCACATAATCCATCCCCACACTCTGCGCGACAAATGCAAATCCCCATATTGCGGCAGCCATAAAAAGGATTAAGGACTGCCTAAGTACATATCTGTTCCTCATCTTCATTTCCCACTTATCATCATTTTATCAGCACTATTTCGTTGAATACAATGCCCGCAATATTATATCATAGTAATTTGCATACTTGAAGCCCTATTCTGCATATTCTTGCAATATTATAGTCATCGATATCGAATCCGCTCCACCAGCGACTCTTTCTTCACATTCCTGCTCAGGACAAAGGATAACACCATCTGCAGCACTCCAATAAAGACAAACAGAAACAGCACTTCCCTGAACGGAAAGCGGTAGACACCCAGTCCGGCAAATGAATTGGACTTGCAGTACCGAAACAGTGCATACCCCAGCGGAATCCCCGCCGCCAGCGACACCAGCGCCGTGCCAGCGCTGAAGATAATCCCCTCAAGCTGAAGGCTCAGATCCAGCTGTCTGTTTGTCATGCCGACTGCCTGCAGCACGCCAAACTCCTGCTTTCTTGTGATGATGCTTGTGATCATTGTGTTGGCCATGTTCATAAAACTGATAAACGTTACGATCACACAGACCAGATACGCCGGCAGTTTCGTGATGCGCGTGGAAAGCTTTGCGATCTCAAGCTGATTCTGATAGCTGTCCATCACAATATGTTCTCCCCCGTCCGTCAGGCGTTCCAGCGCTTCCCTGACAGTATCCAGCTCCTCCTTTTCACAATCAATCCAGATATTGCAGTTCGTAACACCCGCAAATCCCAGCCTGTCATAAGTATCCCTTGTCATCGCCATGTCTGCGCCCAGATAACGGAATGACGCAGTCATCTGCGGATTCCACTCCTTCTCCTCCATGCCGTCATAGAGCGAAAAATGATATGTCCCCCCGATCTCAAATCCATTGTCTTCCAGATAGTATCCCGTTCCATAGCATACGGCTCCCTGTGCACTCATCGCATCATATTCCAGCCCCTTCACCTCATCATCCCTCACCTGCCGCTCAAAATCTTCCCTGTCCAGCACCAAAATGCCATACAGCGCTCCTGTCGCTCTTCCCTTGTCGTCCCGTTGTTTTGCGTAAAGGATGCTCTGCGTCCTGACGTCCGTCACTCCCGGAATTTCCCAAATTCTCCGGATCAGTTCCTCATTCAAAGGATTTTCCTCCAAAATATGATCCAGATTATTCTCCGGATACGCCTCGTCCTTCATTCTGAATTTTAGTTGGATTTGAAACTGTCCATGCTTTACCTCGTCCCTTGCCATGTGCTCCGCATCCATATTTCCCAGCCAGTTCGCGAGCACGACAAACAGCACACAGGACAGCCCCATCGATAAAATCGTTGACACCGTTCGCCTCCTGTGACTTGCGAGATTGGCAAGCGTAAGGGAAACGACATTCAGCCCGCGCTTTCCCCGCCGCACGCCTGCACCTTTTTGATGCTCCTGATAGCGCATCGCCTCCACAGCGGATACTGATGACGCCACACGCATCGGTCTCCGCAGCGCAAGCCATACCGAGAAAAATACGAGCGCTGCCACCAGAATCAGCAGCGGCACACTCACAACTGACACTCCTGTCATTTTTATATCGATACCGCCTATGCTGATACTCCGCTTCATATATTCCAGCGCCGCCCTGCTCACACCGATCCCTAACGGCAGTCCCGGAGGTACGCCAACACATGCCAGATACATGCCTTCCCTCCAGATAATCTGCCGCATCTGCCGTCTCGTAGCGCCGACTGCCTTGAGTTTTCCATACTCCTGTATTTTCTGTACCACGCCGACCTGAAAAATATTGTAGACCACAATCACTGAAAAGAAAATGATGCCTGCACAAACCAGTACACAGACCATAATCGTCTCATTTCCCGGGTCCAGTTTCCATCTCAGATAATCGTCGTTGGCTGCAGCGTCGCGTTCGTCAATTCCACAGCGCACCGCAAGCGCTTTCATCACCTCTGTCCTGTTGTCAAACGAAATACTCACACTGTCGTCAAGACAGAACAGCGCTATATAACGTCTGTCTGCCTCCTCAACGCACCTCTCATAATATTTTTCCGATGTGCATGCCGCCATATAATCTGTCTCCACATCCGTCTGTCTCAATAATCCACAGATGACAAACTCCTCCGGCTTGTAAGTCGATTTCAAATCTGTCCGAAGGGCGACTGTAACCGTATCCCCGATTTTAGGATTATCCACCCCCAGCTGCCTGAAAAAATCCGGTGCGGCGGCAATCTCATTTTCCATCTCCGGATAATGTCCCTCCACAAAAGAATTCCCAATATGCGTCATTTCCCTTGCCGTCTCATCCATAAAAGTCAGAACCAGCGTCCTGGCACTGTCCACCTCCGCATAGTCCGCACTCACTCCGATACTGGAAAACTCCGCATGGCGCGCCATCTCCTCCAGATTTTCCTTCGTCACATCCTTGTATATGCCATAGAACTCCCCATAAAGCTGTGCCGCGTTTGCTGCCTGCATCTTTATGATACCATATCCGGCGCCGGAAACAGCCGTCAGAAGCAGTGTCGTGAGCATGATTGATATGACAATCAGAATACTTCCAGTCCTGTCCTTTTTCACATTTGCCTTTGCAAGCTCTGTTATGGTACTCATCAGCGCATCTCCCCCACCTTTCCGTCCTCGATCACGATAATTCTGTCCGCCAGCTGTGCGATATCCTCGTCGTGCGTGATCATCACAAGCGTCTGCCCGTATTTTTGTGCAGACATTTTCATCAGTCCTATCACCTCATCGCTCGTTTTCGAGTCCAGATTTCCTGTCGGTTCATCTGCAAACACAATGTCCGGTCTCGTCGCCAGCGCCCTCGCGACTGCCACGCGCTGCTGCTGACCGCCCGACAGTGTATTTGGCAAATTGTGTATTTTGTTCTCCAGCCCCAGCGTAC
>CAMWXA010000315.1 GCA_947178035.1 uncultured Lachnospiraceae bacterium
AAATCGTCAAAGCTTGTAAAATCAATAAATTTAGGCTTGACAGAATAGGAAGGTAATAGATATGTCAAAAATTATGGATTATAGCTTTTTGTTTCAGCAGATGTTTGGCACATCATCAAGTAGTGCGAGTACGGGAATAGGCGGAAATAAGGTTAAAATGTCAGACCTATCAAGTCCAGCAGTACAGTCACAGTTAAAGGCAGCGGGAATTGATACAAATAGTAAACAATATCAAACAGTTGTAAAAAGTATGATGACTGCAGGACGGGGTGGTGGATATTTTACAATTCAGGGAATTAAAAACCGAATGCAGTATTATGATGCAGATGGGGATCATATTAATCAGGCATTTGGTGTATCTGGTTTAACCGTAACAGATAAAAACATAGGAAATAAAAATAGAATTGTTTCTGTTTCTGACGATATTAGAAATGAAATGTTTGAGCTTACAAAAAAGGAATTTTTGCAGGAAAATGGTGTTGCAAATGGAGAAACAACAAAACGAAGCGATATATATCGCAAAATGTATCCCCAAATAGCCAAAAAGGATCGATTAGCAGCCGGACATACTTTAAGTGAGTATGAGAAACAGTATTTACAGGCATTTAAGGATGCTGTAAAGGCGACTGATCCAAAATGGAAAGAAGGAAAGCCAATTCCAGCAGGTGTTTTGGATAATATTACTAGAGAGCGCGTAGAAGCTGCTTTGACACAATCTAATGGAAAAATTGTCAAACGAGGCGTCAATATGACAGTTTAGAAATATGTCAGACTTAGTCATCGGGCATGTATCTTGATTATCTTCAAAGGAGGGATGCAAATGTGCAGACTGACAGCGCTGAGTACAGATAAACAAATTCAAGTAGCAGATATCAAGAAGCCAATCATAGAGAAAATTGTAGTAATTGCCAATATCTGTAAAGAAATTGACTATATTATCCTTTTTGGTTCTTCGCTGGAAAATAAATGTACAGAGCGATCAGATATTGACCTTGCGATCATCAGTAATGTGACACGGGCAAAGCTCCTTCGATCCAATAGCTATGACAGATTCACAACGGCTCTTTACAATATTGATGATGAGCAGACCTATGACATTCTCCAATTTAATTCTATGGAAGATTTGAAAAAGAGGGACAATGCAGTATGTAAGGATATTGTAAACAAAGGGAAAATAATATACCGGAGGAAAACGGTTAATCAATAAGCTGACGTATCCCTGGCGAAAGAAGATACTATTCAAATTTCCGAATTCCGCAATTTTTTACAATTCTTATTTCATGCTGATTGTTATGATATAAGAAGACAGGAACACTGTCAAAAAATCGGAAAGGAAGTGTTGTGAATGGATGATAATCATCTGTTTGAAAAATTCAATAAGGAAGGGAAACTGCTTTTGCCGGACACCACGGTTGCGTTCGACGCGGTTCCCTGGTCTAAGCACCCTGTTTTTGAGGGCGTGGAGCTAAAGCACATTGTCACATCCGAAGAGACTAATGGACAGTTCAGTTTCCATCTCGTGAGGATAGCTCCCAATCAGAAGATTGGAAATCATACCCACGAGAAACAGCTGGAAACGCATGAGGTCATCTCCGGCGCGGGCGTATGCAGAAACAATGGCGTGGAACTGCCTCATGAGGCAGGTGTCATTTCCATTTTTCCCATCGGCGTACCGCACGAAGTTATTGCCGGATCGGACGGTCTTTCTCTGTTCGCAAAGTTTATGCCAGCATTATGCTAAGAATCTGTCATGACAGCGCCTAAGGAATCATTTCGAAAGATGACTGATAAGTCCGCGGCGGCATTCCTACCTGCTTTTCAAATTGCTTTATGAAGTGGCTCTGGTCGCAAAATCCTGTGGCAAGAGCCACTTCGGTTGTCGTTCTGGTTTTGTGCAGCAGCCGCTGTGCTTTGCGGATGCGGTTTTGAAGCTGAAACTGATGCGGCGTGAGACCAACTTCCGCCTGAAACCTTCTAATCAGGTGGTATTTGCTGACAAATGCGTTCTTTGCCATCTCATCGACGCTGAGCTTTCTTTCCGGATATCTTTCCAACTGGTTTTTTAAGTCATTGATCCATGGATTTTGTTTGTAAGAGTGCCTTTCCGTATCGTTTGTCAATGAGAAAGACCGGGCAGCTTCGTTCAAACAATTCAATAACTGCCATATCTGGCGCTGGCTGATTTTTTCTGTATGCAATGTATACATCAGTAAAGCGATGATACGATTTTGCATCTTATCTGCGGCACAGCGGGTAATTTTATTTTTATCAATGCATAGACTGAGTAAGGTATAGCGGCTGTGTGCCGAGATACAATGCGGGACATATGGGCAGATAGCAAAAGTCTCGTTTTTTTCGTAAGTCTGTACTTCGTTATTTGCTGTAAGCACAATCGAACCATCTAACACGATGCCGACTGTGAGCACTGAAACATGGTTATGCGTAGGATAGGATATTGTTGAATCGCCGCAGAAGATCATTTCAATACCCATATTTGAATTGTATTTAAAATGTATGTTATTTGTTTCCATAAGCATTCCGTTCTGGAGTCTGTTTGAAAAATTCTCCCAATTATTTCATATGTTAACCTGTTACAATGTCCCACCTACACGCTGAGATTTTCATCGCCCCACTGTTTCATATATTGCAAAACAGGAATAAAACTTTGTCCCAAGTCTGTCAGATTGTACTCCACACGGGGCGGTACTTCCTTGTAATCGTAACGGGTGAGAAAGCCGTCTGCTTCCAGTTCCCGAAGCTGCTTTGTCAGACTCGATTCCGTAATCTCTCCAATCTGCCTGCGAAGCGCTCCGAATCGGTGAATATCCTGAAAGGCGATATAATAGATTATTTCAATTTTCCATTTGCCGCCTAAAATCTTTTGTATGGTAGAAATGGTTTTGCAGCGCTCAACAGCTAACGGACTCTTTTTCATTCCGATACCCCCCTAACCTTCTTTCAAACCTGACACTCCTTTTCAAGCAGTGTAGCACCTTTTTGGTTACTTTACACCCACGCCAAAGTAGTGGGAGTTATGCGCCAAATTGATGCCCTTTATCAATTTGTGTGCAAAATTTGTTATAATTCACACCTCAATAACGTATAAACTGATAAAAACTGGCGTGGGTGTGAATTGTAACCCTTTTTGGCCTGTTCCGTCAAGACATTTGTCGGATCACTCATATTCTGTTCTAATTTCAAAATGCTCCGGCAGATTGAAAATATTTTTTTTGAGAAATATCGGATAGAAATATTCATCCTGTAAACGCTCAAACGCAAGCCACTCAAAGTCAAGAGTATGGATGCCCTCATAAAGTGTAAACCGTTCACCTCGATCTAATAGTCCTGTTCCAGAAATATCTACTAAATAATAAATACAGATTTCATGATAGTTCAACTTGTCCACATCTTCAGTAAAAAAGCTCTGATTCAACCACAACGGACGAATGATTTCAGGTGTAATATTCAGTTCTTCTTCCATTTCCCTGACAACTGCGTGTTCGGCGGTTTCCCCCATTTGAACTCTGCCGCCGGGCAAGTAAAAGTAAGGTGAACGCTCATCGTGCATTGCCAGTATTTTATTGTTAAAAATCATAATAGCGCAGACTCTGAAATTAAATTTTTCCCGTCCTGTAACATAAGTAATATCCATAACTTACCCCCTGAGATTTTGATTATAATTTCATAATTTTTTCCCACATACTATTATGAACCCGGATAAACGAAGCTGTGCATCGCGGGAAAAAATGAGGAAAACAAAATCACATAAAACATTATAACACAGAATATATGGGAATTGGTAAACTGATTAAGAATTAATTTTATAGGTACTACAAAAAAGTACAGTACTTGTAAAATTATTGTACACAAGTATAATTAGCGTAAACTACAAAAAAAAGGAGAGGTATCTATGCACTACACAGGAACAATCTGGCGACCGCCGTATGAAGCTGCATCACTTTTATTAGAAGTGACAGCGGGCTGTACGCATCACCAATGCAAATTTTGCACGCTGTACAATGATTTGCCGTTTCCATTCAGAATGTCCTCTATGGAGGATATTGAGGAAGATTTGCGGGAAGTACAAAAGACAGGCAGAAGGTGGAACCTACAGAATATTGACCGGGTATTTCTGACAGGAGCCAATCCGTTTGTCTTATCTTATTACAAATTGGCTGCGCTTGCAGAACGAATCCGCAAATATCTCCCGTCCGTAAAATCGATTGGCTCATTTGCGAGAGTTACAGATATCACACCGAAAACCGATAAAGAACTCGAAAAATTATGCGCTTTCGGGTATGACGGTCTGACAATCGGCATTGAAACAGGCGATGACGAGGCATTGCGTTTTATGAACAAAGGATACACTTCTGCCGACATTATAGCGCAGTGCCAGAGATTAGACGCCGCAGGTATCCATTACAACTTCTTTTACCTGGCAGGCATTTCCGGAGCAGGACGCGGAGTGACCGGGGCAGCATCGACAGCCGCACTGTGCAATCAGATACACCCTGCACGCATCGGCGCAAACATGCTTACGGTTTATCCTGACTCTGAACTTTATGCTGAAATACAGCGCGGGAACTGGCAGGAAGAAGGCGAGCTCGAAAAGTACAAAGAGGTACGGACACTCATTGAAAATCTGCAGATACCTACAATCTTTGCAGCGATGGGAGCTTCCAATGCGTATCAGTTTTACGGACAACTGCCAAAGGACAGGAAAAAACTGCTGTCTTTTCTTGATACTATCATAGGAAATGTCAGCGAGGAAGAACTGCAGAAATACAGAAAAAATGTTTATCATCTATAATGAAAGGGGGACATAACAATGCACTTTACAGGCAGAACCTGGAGGCCGCCATATGAAGCGCACTCCGTCATCATACAGGCTGCCTCTGGCTGTACCTATCACCAATGTAAGTTTTGTAATTTGTATCAGAACATGTGTTTTCGCATGTCACCTCTCACGGAGTTTGAGGAAGATCTGGCAGAGATAAAAAGCTATCAGCCTAATGCAAGAAGGATATTCTGGACAGGAGCAAATCCTTTTGCAATGAGTTATGAGAACCTGAAACTTAGGGCACTGACTGTGAGGGACTACCTGATTAAATGCCAGACAATGGCTATGTTTGCGTAAACGGTAAAAGGTGCGTACCGTGCATAATAGAAGGAATTTGTATATAATGG
>CAMWXA010000316.1 GCA_947178035.1 uncultured Lachnospiraceae bacterium
CTATTATATTGTATGTTCGTAATTTCAAAATATGCAATCATTCAAAAAATAAATAAACATACTATATAAAAAATGGAAAAGATATTCATTATGTTACTAAAAATAACATTTAAAACCAAGATATAAAAAGACTGATATAGACTTCACAGAACAATATGTGATATGATTGATACTATCTAATTGCAATGTCGCAATAAAAAACCGTCTGATGTTACAATCACCAGACGGTTAAGAACTGTAAACCATTACTACAGATGCAGAAATGCTGTACAATCTCAAGCAATAATATTGTACCATATTTCCTGCACCTGTGCAATCAATGGGTGTATTTTTTATACTCATTTTTCAAAAGAACAGGAGTGTGAATCAATATGAAATTACCAAATGGCTATGGAAGTGTTGTAAAACTAAAGGGAAAGCGCAGAAAACCATGGGCAGTGCGTATCTCTTACCTGCAGGAACAGCCTGATGGTACTGTAAAGAGAAAGCGGAAATACCTGGAATACTTTATGAAACAGGACAGTGCCCTTGCCTACCTTGCCGAGTATAACAACGGCGGACTTGTACCAGAACATCAAAAGTATGCTGATGTTCCGACATTTGCCGAACTGTATGAGAAATGGAAACGATATCGCAATTCCCTGAAAAGCAAACCCGGTGCTTCTACTTGGAAAAACTACGACATTGCTTTCAATTTCTTTGCCAACATCCACCCACAGAAAGTTATCTCTCTGCGTGCACAGGATCTGCAGGACTGCATCACGGCACAAAGCAGCAAATCACGTACTACTGTCGGCAATATGCGTGCTGTAATCCGCGGAATGTGGAGCTACGCAGTGATGAATGAAATTGTAGAAAATGACATCACCCAGCATCTTGTTTTTGAATTTACAGAATCCGATGCCCCCATCCATACAAGATTTACTGACAAGGAAATCAGTATCCTCTGGGAATCTCTCTGGGTGATCAACAATGTAGATATCATCCTAATCTATATTTACACTGGTGTACGTCCTGTGGAACTACTCGAAATTGAATCGGAAAACGTACATCTGAATGAACGTTATATGATTGGCGGTGTAAAAACGGAGGCTGGCAAGAACAGAGTTATCCCTATACATGAATCTATTGTACCCCTGATCGAATACCGACTTGCCCAGAACCGCAAACACCTGATCACCAACAAATACGGCAACCACTACACCAGAGCAGTCTATCACAACAGCAATTGGAACACTGTCATGGGCAAGCTCAACATGAACCATGCACCACACGACTGCCGCTACACCTTTGCCGCCCTTGCAGACAATGCCTGCATCAATGAAACATGCAAAAAGATCATCATGGGGCACGCCCTTGGAAACAGGGAGGGAACTGCATTTAAAACTGGCGGAACTGCCGATGTGACAAGAGATGTCTACACAGAAAAAACAATCCCTGAACTGGTGTCTGAGGTAAACAAATTACCTGTAACTTTTGTGTAGCCCACCTGTCGCCCACTTGTCGCCCATTTGTAACCAACGAACTCAGAATTACCCCTTTTTACTCCCATGACGTGAATATTCTGACAATAAGAAAATCCCCAAAACATAACGTTTTGGGGACTCTTTTTTATGAATCAGCAGACGCCCTGCGCGAGCATTGCATTGACAACCTTCTCGAAGCCTGCGATATTTGCGCCAGCCACATAGTTGCCTTCCATGCCGTATCTCTTTGCCGCGTCATCAATATTGTGGTAGATGTTTACCATGATATTCTTTAACTTCGCGTCAACTTCCTCGAAGCTCCAGCTCAGTCTCTCGCTGTTCTGGGACATCTCCAGTGCAGAAGTCGCAACACCGCCTGCGTTTGCAGCCTTGCCGCCGACAAACCATACACCGTTCTGCTGCAGGTACTCTGTCGCGTCGATTGTAGTCGGCATGTTAGCACCCTCGCATACACACTTGCAGCCGTTTGCCACCAGCTGCTTTGCATCTTCGAGCAGCAGCTCGTTCTGTGTCGCACATGGAAGCGCGATATCACACTTGATCTGCCATACGCCCGCGCCGCTTCTGTCTGAGGCGCTGACTTCGTGGTACTCTGCACTTGGTCTTGCCGCTGCGTACTCTGTCAGTCTTGCTCTTTTGACTTCCTTCACTTCCTTGAGAAGCGCTACGTCAATTCCTTCCGGATCGTAAATCCAGCCTGTGGAGTCAGAGCATGTGACAACCTTTGCGCCCATCTGCTGTGCCTTCTGCGTCGCGTAAATCGCAACATTGCCTGCACCTGACACAACGACGGTCTTGCCTTCCATAGACTCTCCGTGACACTTTATGAGTTCCTCTGTCAGATAGAGAAGACCATAACCTGTCGCCTCGGTACGTGCCAGGGAACCGCCATATGTAAGCCCCTTACCTGTGAGAACACCCTCGAATGTGCCCTTGATTCTCTTGTACTGGCCGAACATAAATCCGATCTCTCTCGCACCTGTTCCGATATCCCCGGCAGGAACGTCAACATCAGCGCCGATATACTTGGAAAGCTCTGTCATAAAGCTCTGGCAGAATGCCATGATCTCTCTGTCCGACTTGCCCTTCGGGTCGAAGTCAGAACCGCCCTTGCCGCCGCCGATTGGAAGGCTTGTGAGAGAGTTCTTGAAAATCTGCTCGAAACCTAAGAACTTGATGATACCTAAATTTACAGAAGGGTGCAGACGAAGTCCTCCCTTGTAAGGTCCGATGGCATTGTTGAACTGCACGCGGAAACCTCTGTTTACCTGTACCTGTCCCTTGTCATCCACCCATGGAACACGGAACATAAACTGACGGTCCGGCTCTGTGATTCTCTCCAGAATCGCATTCTTTCTGTAAAGCTCCTCATTGGCCTCCACAACAGGTTTCAGTGAATTCAGGACCTCTGTTACAGCCTGGATAAATTCAGGCTCGCTTGCATTCTTTTTCTTTACAAGCTCTAATACCTCATCTACATAAGACATTTTTTAATCCTCCTTGGTTTATCATACTAATATGAATCAATTTCTAAAGCTGTTTCAACACTGTAATGCGCTAAACTCAACGAATATATTATAATTTAATTTTTTTTCCAGCACAACAAAAATATGCTTTCCCAACAAATTTTGTGCAATTTACTAAAATTAGTTGTCATAATTCACGATTTTCAGTCTTATTTAACGCACATTTTATGCGTTTCACTGCTTTTTCTATTGCTTTGCAGCTTTTCCCGGAAGCTCATAGCGCCTCAAATGTTCCTGCAGCGCTCTGTCAAATTCTGTTCCCGCACCCTTTTCAATGAGATCAACGTACTCGTGCGCGTGCGTGTCGTCCTCCTGCAGCTGCATGACATGAATCGCAAGATTCGAACAGTGATCCGCTATCCGCTCAAAATTATTGGTGATATCCGAGAGGACAAACCCCATCTCGGCTGTACACTTTCCTTTTCTGAGACGTTTCATATGCCGCTTTTTCATTTCTTTCTGCAGCGTGTCGATCGCCTCCTCAAAGGGCTCGATGGTCTTTGCCGCCTCCTCGTCCCCCGAGACAAACACCTCCACAGACGCGCTGACAATGTCCCTGACTGCCTGCGAGAACACCCGCAGCTCCTCCGTCGCCTTGTCCGAAAAAGACTGCTCCTTCTTGTTCATCTCCTTGGCGCAGTCCGCGAGATTCATAGCGTGATCTGCGATCCGCTCCAGATCACCTACACTGTGCAGGAGCATGTTGAGCTTGCGCGAATCTGGTTCGCTCAGATTTCTGCTCGAAAGTTTTACCAGATACCCGCTGATCTCATCGTCATAGCGATCCACGAGATTTTCCATCTGCTCGACCTCTCTCACAGTCTTTTTATCGTATTCGAACAGACTATCAGCCGCCTTCTCCAGAGACTCCCTGGTGAGCTCAGCCATTTTGAGCGCATACGAGTACGCCTGCTCCAGCGCAAAGGATGGCGTATTCAGGAAACGCTCATCCATCTTGGCAAACAGCCCGGCTTCCTTCGCCTGCCGCTCTTCCTCCTCGTCAGGCTTGATGAGCATGAGCGACAGTCTTTCCAGATAATTCGCAAACGGAAGCAGCACCAGCGTTGCAAGCACGTTAAATCCGGTGTGCACCAGTGCGATTCCTGCACTGTCAGCCGCATCCTGCAAAAATGCAAAATGAAAGACGGCATTCAATGTATAGAAAGCAATCATAAAAATAACCGTTCCGATAATATTGAACAGGAGATGGACAATCGACGCACGTCTTGCATTTTTGCTGGCCCCGACACCGGACATCATCGCAGTGACACAAGTACCAATATTCTGGCCGAGAATGATCGGCACTGCCGCCGCATAATTGATGCTCCCGCTCGCACACAGCGCCTGCAGAATACCGACGGATGCCGATGAAGACTGAATCACCGCCGTGATCAGCGCACCCACAAGCAGCCCGAGCAGCGGATTGGTAAACGCTGTAAACAACCCCGTAAACCACGGAACCTGACTCAACGGTTTCATCGCCGAGGACATCGTATCCATACCTGTCATCAGGATGGCAAAACCGACTAAAATAGCACCGAGATCCCGCTTTTTGCCGCTTTTCAAAAAAATAATAAAAATTACGCCGATCACGGCAAGCACTGGCGAGAACGAGGTCGGCTTGACAAGCTGCAGGAAAAAGTTGTCGCTCTCAATGCCGGTCAGACTCAGCAGCCATGAGGTGATTGTCGTTCCGACATTGGCACCCATGATAATTCCGATCGCCTGCGAGAGCTTCATAATGCCCGAATTGACAAAGCCCACAACCATGACCGTAGTGGCTGATGAAGACTGGATCACCGCTGTCACGCCCGCTCCCAGAAGCACTGCCTTGATCCTGTTATTTGTCAGATTCTCCAATATCCGCTCGAGACGTCCGCCGGAGAGCTTCTCCAGCCCCTCGCTGAGCAGGTGCATCCCGTATAGAAACAGCGCAAGACCGCCTGCCATCGTCAACAAATCAAAAAAGTCCATACATTCCTCCCGATACATATTATTATAATACCTATTATCTATATCCTGTGCCCGTCCTATACCAATCCGGCACAATATCCTCCGTTGTGCCAAAGCTTTTCAAACACGCTCTAGAGCGTGTTTGAAAAATGCTTTCTGCCAGATGTGCGTCACAGTTTGTGGGA